>NZ_JBHSRF010000044.1:0-68654 GCF_042658925.1 Sphaerisporangium aureirubrum | reverse complement strand
CCGCGCTGCCCGGCGCCCCCGCGCTCGCCCCGCACGGCCCCGCCCACTGGTCCACCTGCCTGGACGTGGCCCGCGACCTGCTGCTCGTCGACGAGCACAGCTCGGACCTCAAGCTGCGCTACCTGGAGGTGCTGATCGACAAGGGGCTGCCCCGCACCCGCTCCCCCAAGCGGGTGCTGATCGTCGGGGCGGGCATCGCCGGGCTGGTGGCCGCCACGCTGCTCAAACGGGCCGGGCACCGGGTCACCGTCATCGAGGCCAACGGCAACCGCATCGGCGGCCGGATCAAGACCTTCCGTACCGGCTTCGCCGACCCGCTGCAGTACGCCGAGGCGGGGGCCATGCGCATCCCCGACTTCCACCCGCTCACCCTCGCACTGATCGACAAGCTCGGTATCCGGCGCCGCCCGTTCTACAACGTCGACGTGCGGCCGGGCGCCGTCTCCCGCGGCCCGATCCCCCCGGTCGTCTACACCTCGCGGCACGGCGAGGTGTGGCGGTCCGCCCCGCCGCGCGGCCGGTTCGAGGCGCCCGAACGGCTCTCGCACACCTGGATCCGGGTCAACGGCGTCCAGCAGCGCCGCGACGAGTACGCCGCCGACCCCCGCAAGGTCAACGCGTCGTTCGGCCTGAAGGACCGCAGGACCACCGCCAGGATCCTGGACGACGCGCTGGACCCTGTGCGCGACCTGATCTCGGTGGTGCGCGGCGACCGGCGGGTCGACAAGCCGCTGCCCGAGCTGATCAAGGGCTGGGCCCAGGTGCTGTACCGCTTCGACGGCTACTCGATGAACCGCTTCCTCACCGAGCACGCCAAGCTGAGCGACGCGGCGGTGGACGCCATCGGCACCGTCGAGAACCTCACCTCGCGGTTGCCGCTGGCGTTCATGCACACCTTCCTGACCCGCAGCCTGGTCAACCCCTCCGCCACCTACTGGGAGCTGGCCGGGGGCAGCCACACCCTCCCGTACCGGCTGGAGCCCGGCCTGCACGAGGACATCCACCTGGACCGCCGTGCCGTCCGCATCGAGACCTCCGGGCGAGGCGTGCGGATCGACACGGTCAGCGAGCGGGGCAGCGACGAGTCGTCGTCCGCGCCGCAGCACCGCGCCGAGGCCTTCCACGGCGACGTGGCGATCGTCACGATCCCCTTCCCGGCGCTGCGGCACGTCGAGATCGCGCCCGCCCTGTCGTACGGCAAGCGCCGCGCGATCATCGAGTTGCACTACGACTCGGCGACCAAGGTGCTGCTGGAGTTCCGCAGGCGGTGGTGGGAGTTCACCGAGGAGGACTGGAAGCGCGAGCTCGGCTCCCGGTACCGCCCCGGCCGGGCGACGCACGTGGCCGGGGGCGGCTCGGTCGCCGACAACGCCAACCGGTTCACCTACTACCCCTCGCACCGCGTCCCCGGCAGCGAGGGCGGCGTGGTGCTGGCCAGCTACGTCTGGGCGGACGACGCGGCGCGCTGGGACTCGATGGACGACCGGGAGCGGTACGGCTACGCGCTGCGCGGACTGCAGGAGGTGCACGGCGACCGGATCGCCGAGTTCTACACCGGCCACGGCCAGACGCAGAGCTGGCTGCGCAATCGGTACGCGTTCGGCGAGGCGGCCGTCTTCACCCCCGGGCAGATGACCGAGATCCACCCGGCCATCGCACGGCCCGAGGGGCCCCTGCACTTCGCGGGTGAGCACACCTCGCTGAAGCACGCCTGGATCGAGGGCTCGCTGGAGTCGGCGGTGCGGGCGGCCCTGGAGGTCCACGACTGAAGCGGCCCGCTCCCCCTGGTGGCGGGCCGGCTCCGTGCCGCCCGGATCGCGGCGACCGGAGCCGCCACCAGGCTCGCGGGGGGCATACCCGAGATAGGTATTACGGCATTCTGTATACGGTACACAGTTAGTCCAGAATCGGTACCGGATCCGCCAAAGCACTCGCCGGCGTTCGAGAAACGCGCAGGTCAGGTGCTAGTTTTTAAGTGTTGCCTTGTCAGGAGGCGAGAGCCGCCGGCGGCCCAGCGGGCACGTGGCCCGGACGGCGGACGCCCCGTGTCACCCGGCCGTCGCGTCCGCGGCACCGGCCACCACGTGGCAGTGAGGCAGCCCCGGCACCATTCCATACGACCATTGCGGGATTCAGCATAGGAAAGCGCTTCCCGGCCACGCTCCACCAGAGCGTCCACCGCGCGAGCGGTACACCGAAACGGCGGACCGGCCCTCGACGGCCCACCGCAATCGTCACCCGTACCTGAACCCCGTGAGAAAGCCGAGTAATGACGCAGAGCCAACCCGCGCGGCCCGGACGATGTCCGGTGCCTCTGCGATGGCGGCCGCGGTCCATCCGCGGCCGTGTCACCCTGCTGGTCAGCCTGCTCGCGATCCTTTTGCTCGTACCTTCGGGCCTGCTCGCGGGAATGGTTGCACGCCAGTCGGTGGCGAACGCCGTATGGCTCGACGCGCGGCAGCAGGCGTCCCTCACCGCCGCCGCCGACCGCCTCGGCAAGCTTTCCGCCACGATCAAGCCCACCACCCCCGGCATCGAACTCATCCAGGTGATCGGCCCCGGCAACCGCGTCATCGCCTCCTCACCCGCCGCCAAGGGCCTGCCCCCGCTCGGCAAGACGCGGCCCACCGCCGCCGACCCCCAGCGGGACGTGTGGACCTGCACCGGCACCCGGGTCGGCTGCGTGCGCCTGTCCGCGCAGCGGGTCTCCGCCGACCCCGGCTCCGACATCGTCTACGCCGGGCGCCCCGCGATGGCGGACGCCTCCACCGGCGCCATCGACTCGCTGTTCGCCACCCAGGGGACCGTGCTCATCTTCCTGGCCGTCGCCACCACGTGGAAGGTCACCGGGCGCACGCTGCGGCCGGTGGAGGCCATCCGCGCCGAGCTCGCCGCGATCAACGTCAGCGATCTCAGCAGCCGGGTGCCCGAGCCCGAGGGCGACGACGAGATCGCCCGGCTCGCGCGCACCATCAACAGCACGCTCGCGCGGCTGGAGGCCGCGCGCCTGCGCACCGAGCTCGCGCTCAACCAGCAGCGGCGGTTCGCCGCCGACGCCTCGCACGAGCTGCGCACCCCCGTGGCCGGGATCCGGGCACAGCTGGAGGAGGCGCAGCTCCATCCCGAGGAGACCGACCTGGACGACCTGCTGTGCCGCACGCTGCGCGACGTGGACCGGCTGCAGGGCATCATCACCGACCTGCTGCTGCTCGCGCGGGTCGGCGCCTCCAGCCCCGAGCTGCGTGAGCGGGCCGACCTGGCGTCGATCGTGCGGACCGAGCTGGCGCGGCACGAGGCTCGCCCCGGGGTACGGCTCGCGCTGATGCCCGGAGTGACCATCGACGCCGTGCACACGCAGATCGGCCGGGTCGCCACCAACCTGCTGGACAACGCCCAGCGGCACGCCAGGAGCACCGTGCTGGTCGAGGTCCGCCGCCGTGGGGACCACGCGGAGCTGATCGTGGACGACGACGGCGAAGGGATCGCCGAAGGGGACCGGGAGCGTGTCTTCGAGCGCTTCACCCGGCTGGACGAGGCGCGCAGCCGCGACCGCGGCGGCACCGGCCTCGGCCTCGCCATCGCCCGGGACATCGCCCAGGCGCACGACGGCACCATCGAGGCGTGCTCGTCGCCGCTCGGCGGCGCCCGGCTCGTCCTGAGGCTGCCTCTCGCCGCCCCCGAAGTCAGGGCCGGCGCCGAGGTATGGCGAACGGACGAGCGATCCTCCCCCGTTAACGGCTGATCGCGCTTTACAATGTGGCAAACCCGCAAATTCTTCGATCGTCATGGCGAGGGGACCGGAGCCCGGCCGCGTCGGCGCGGCCCGGCGGGAGAGGAGCGAGGATGGGGCGAGGCCGCGCCAAGGCGAAGCAGGCGAAAGTGGCCCGTCAGCTCAAGTACAGCAGCCACGACCTCGATCTCGAACGGTTGCGCGAGGAGCTGACCACGTCCACCGACCCCCGAGCGGACGACGAACTCGACCCCCGCACCGATTCCTTCCCCGAACGCTGACCCCGGCCACCGACCTCCGGGCCACTGAACCTTTCACCCACCCCGGTCACCACCCCCCGTGACCGGTCAACCGTCCCGTCTCCTTACGAACGGGCGACCGCTCCTCCATCGCGGCATTCCCTGGGCCCACGGCCCCTCCCGCGAACACGTGATCGCTCTCACCCCCGGCTGGACGCGGCACGCATCGGCCACCAGGCAACCGCAGCGGCACCGGCTCCGGCCTCACGGCGGACACGGCCACCCACGGCAGCACCGAAGCATGCTTCCCACCTCTCGAGGCCCCGTACTCACCCCTCGAGGCCCCGACGACCGGCCCGCCGGTGGCGGTGAGACCCTCGGGCACCGGACCCACCTCTCGAGGCCCCGTACTCACCTCTCAAGGCCCCGGACTCACCTCTCGAGGCCCCGTACTCACCCCTCGAGGCCCCGACGACCGGCCCGCCGGTGGCGGTGAGGCCCTCGGGCACCGGACCCACCTCTCGAGGCCCCGTACTCACCTCTCAAGGCCCCGGACTCACCTCTCGAGGCCCCGTACTCACCTCTCGATGGGCCCCGTCCCTCATCTCCCGGCGGCCCGTCCCCTACCTCCGGCGGCCCGTCACTTACGTGGCCTCGTCTCGGCGCGCGAGCGTGACGTCCCTCACACGCCCCGCCACGTGGCCGCTCACCGGACGCCGTGGGCGGGTTTTGCCATGGAGGGGCTCATGGGCGAGGTTATTTTGTCTGGTTTGCACCATTTTGGGGTATCTGCTAGGTTGGATTTTGCCCTAGCGAATCAGCCCAGAGCATGGCTTTGCGCATGCGAGCCGTCTTTGCGCCCCACTCCGGGCAACACCGACGGCGCCTGAAGGCGCCGCACCACATCGATCCCTGGCACCGGCCACCCGCCGTACGGCGGCGCCGATTTCGCCGTACAGGGATCCCGCCGCCCGGCGCCGGAGGGAACACCACCCGGCCGGCCCGGAGGCCGTACCGGCCCGACACCGAAGCCGGACCGCACGGAAACCCGGGACCCGCCACACGCGGCCCCGGAACCGTCCGGACAGCACCCACCACGCGGAACCGAACCCGCCACACACGGGACCAGAACCGCCAACACACAACCACCACGCGGAACCGGAACCGCCACACGCGGAGCCGGAACCGTCCAGCACAACACCACCACGCAGAACCGGAACCGTCGCAAGCGGAACAGAACCGCCCAAGACACAACCACCACGGGGAACCGGAACCGCCCAACACGCGGAGCCGGAACCGCCCAACACGCGGAGCCGGAGCCGTCCAAGACACAACCACTACGCGGAAACGGAACCGCCACACGCGGAGCCGGAACCGCCCAACACACAACCACCGCGCGGAAACGGAACCGCCACACGCGGAGCCGGAAGCGTCCGGTACGGAACCCGTCGGGCGGAGCGGGACCGTTCGCAGGGGTGGTTGTCGGTCAAGTCGTCAATCCCCTGGTCATCAGTCGGCCGGTAAAAGTGG
This sequence comes from Sphaerisporangium aureirubrum, assembly GCF_042658925.1. NCBI lineage: Bacteria > Bacillati > Actinomycetota > Actinomycetes > Streptosporangiales > Streptosporangiaceae > Sphaerisporangium > Sphaerisporangium aureirubrum. Next base: position 63,155 of record NZ_JBHSRF010000044.1, on the reverse strand, counting down.
GCCGGAGGAGGAGAAATACGTGCGTGAGCGGGTTCGCCGGCTTGGGCGAGGGGTGCGGCCCCGGTCCATCCGGGGGCGGGTCACGATGCTGGTGGCCGTGCTGGCCATGTTGCTGCTGGTGCCCTCGGGGCTGCTGGCGGGGATGGTGGCGCGGCAGCAGCTCGCGGACGCGGGGTGGCTGGACGCGCGGCACGCGGCGGATCTGGTGGCGGCGGCGGACCGGACGGGGCGGCTGGAGGGGAGCGAGATCATGCCGACCGTGCCGGGGGCTGAGCTCATCCAGGTCGTGGCGCCGGGGCCGCGGGTCATCGCCAGCTCACCGGCGGCGCGCGGGCTGCCCCCGCTGACCGACGTGTGGCCGTCCCCACAGGCCCCGCAGAGCGACGTGCAGACCTGCGGGCACCAGCGGGTCGGCTGCGTCCGGCTGTCGGCGCTGCGGGTCTCCGACGCGCCGGACTCCACCGTGGTGTACGCCGGGGGGCCGGTGCGCACGCTCACCTCGACCGGCGTCTTCGACGCCCTGTTCGCGGTCCAGGTCGCGGTGCTGATCTCCCTGGCGATCTGGGCCACCTGGAAGATCACCGGCCGCACCCTGCGCCCGGTGGAGGCCATCCGCGCCGAGCTCGCCACCACCAACGTCGGCAACCTCAGCAGCCGCGTGCCGGAGCCGCCCGGCGACGACGAGGTGGCCCGGCTGGCCCGCACGGTGAACGGCACCCTGGAACGCCTGGAGAACGCCAAGGAGCGCATGGAGCTGGCACTGGCCCAGCAGCGCCGGTTCGCCTCGGACGCCTCGCACGAGCTCCGCACCCCCGTCGCCGGGCTGCGCGCCCAGCTGGAGGAAGCCAAGCTCCACCCGGACGACACCGACCTCGGCGACCTGCTGGACCGCACGCTGCGCGACACCGACCGCCTCCAGGCGATCATCACCGACCTGCTCCTGCTCGCCAAGATCGGCGCGGGCGCCTCGGCCGCGCTGACCGAGGTGGACCTCGCCGAGTCCGTCCGCATGGAGGTCCGGCGGCGGACCGACCGGCTCCCCGTCCAGGTGCGCCTCGCCCCCGGCGTGCTGGTGAACGCCGTGGAGACGCAGATCGCCCGCATCCTCACCAACCTGCTGGACAACGCCCAGCGCCACGCCAAGGGACTGGTGCTGGTCGAGGTGCGCAGGTCCGGCGCCTTCGCCGAGCTCAGCGTCGTCGACGACGGGGACGGCGTCGCCGAGGCGGACCGCGAGCGCATCTTCGAGCGGTTCACCCGGCTGGACGCCTCCCGCAGCCGCGACCGCGGCGGCACCGGCCTCGGGCTCGCCATCGTCCGCGACATCGCCCGCGCGCACGGCGGCACCATCATCGCCGCCGCCTCCTGCGCCGGTGGCGCGCGCTTCGTGCTGCGCCTCCCGCTGGCCACCGCCGGCGGTCCGGTCGCCGAGCCGGTGACCACCTCGTCGTACTCCCGCTGAGGCCCCGCCCGCCGTCACTGGTGATCTGTTTGCGCGGACATGGGATTCCTGACGGGACGCGCCGGAAATCGTGAGGGCAGACGGGGCGACCTGAAATGGGGTATGGCGTGGCTAGTGTCGAGACCACGAGGAACAATCGCCAGGCGGAGAAATCCGTCCCGGCCGGCCAGTCCGGCGTCGGAAAGGTGATCGCGAGTGGCAGGAAAGCCGGGGAGTTCCTGACCACCGAATGGGAGGAACGTCTCCGCGACGCCCTGGAGACCGAGGGCCGCTGGGCCCGGGTCGCCAAGGCGCCGTCGTACGAGGAGATGCGGCCGTACGGCCACCAGGAAACGGCCGGGTTCCCGGTGTACAAGGATCTGGAGAACCGGCTGGCCGACGCCGCCGAGCATCCCGATCCGGCCATCGCGCACGTCATGGCGGTCTGCTCGGCCTACGCGTACTCCGACCCCAGGACACTCTCCATGATCATGGCGAGGATGGGGCTGGAGGACAACCGGGTCGAGATGATCCGCTCGTCGGTGGACGCGATGCTGATCCGCTCCACCGCCTTCCTGATCCGCGGCGCGACCGGCCGGACCGCCATCCTGTGCTACCGGGGCACCGGGCCGCTGGACTTCATCAACTGGCTCAGCGACATCGACGTCGACCCCGAGCGGATCGGCTACCAGCTCGGCGACCCGTGCGCCACGGTGCACGCCGGGGCGTACCGCAACGTGCGGGCCACCCGGTACGAGGTCATGAACGCGCTGCGCCGCGCGAGCGGGCCCCGGTCGTCCGCCCGGCCCGGTGACGGCATGGACGGATCCGGGAACGAGGGCGGCCTGGAGGCGCTGTACATCACCGGGCACAGCATGGGCGGCGGGATGGCCTCGCTGATGGCCGTGATGATGCGGCACGAGCGCAAGTACCGCGAGACGCTCGGCGACAGGCTCAAGGCGGTGTACACCTACGGCCAGCCGATGATCGGCGACAAGGCGTTCGCCGAGGCCTGCGAGGCGGACGAGTTCCTGCGGGACAAGGTGATCAGGTACACCTACGACTGCGACGTGGTGCCGCACCTGCCGTCCGCCGCGAACGGGCCGTTCCGGCACTTCGGCCGCGAGCTCCACTACCGGATCCCGCATCTGCGCAACGGCGTGCTCGGCATACTGGCGCAGGCCGGGTGCGTGGGCATCGCCCGCAAGGGCCACTGGGAGGCGCGTCGGCGGCCGGCGCAGCAGATGCCCACCATGGCGGGCATCCCGATGGCGGCGATGTCGTACATGGCGCGCAGACTGCGGGCGACCCGCTCGCTGCCGGTCGTCTACTCCATGGACGATCACATGCCGCAGCACTACGTCTCCGCACTGACCCCGCCAGGCGTGCGCGACGAGTTCGGCGACTGATCCGGCAGGGCGGGCCGTGCGGCGACGGGCCCGCCCGCCGGTCGGCCCGCCGGGCGGGCGCGCGACACGCCCGCCCGGCCGCACGGCTCGCGGCACGGGCCCCGGCACCGTCATCGACGACGGCGCCGGGGCCTTCCGCATGCCGCACGCCGTCATCAGGGTGCGTCCCGCCGAATCCTTCAGTGACCGTATGATCACTCTCCGTTACGATGAAGGGGATTCATGATCCGCGCACTGAGGAGGAAAGCCATGCGACGCGCCCTGACCAGCCTGGGGGTCCTGCTCGCCACCACGCCGCTGGTGATCGCGCCCGGCCTGCCCGCCACCGCCGCCACCGGCACTCTTGTCGTCCAGGCCGACGGCGCCGTGGTCACAACCCTCACCAATCCCAAGCAGGGCTGCTACGAACTCCCCGAGTTCTCCCTGCTCACCCGCGTCTCCCTGGAGAACAAGACCGACACCGAGATGGTCCTCCACTCAGGCCTCGGCTGCAAACGCGGCCTGCTGCGCGCCGCCACCCGCCTCCGCCCCGGCACCACCCGCGAACGCACCCTCACCGGCACCTACAGCATCGCGGTAAAGGCCGCCCCAGCCTGACTCGGCCCGCCCCAGCCTGACTCGGCCCGTCCCGGCCTGACTCGGCTTGACTCGGCCCGTCCCGGCCTGACTCGGCCGTCCCGGCCATACCCTTCCCGGCCCGGCCCACCTTTTCCGGTCCGCGCCGAGCCGGACCTCCCTGGGCCATGCGGACCTGCGGCCCCCGGACTCTCCCCCGGGCTCCTCGGGCTCCCCCGGGCTCTCCTACAGGCTCTCCTACAGGCCGCCCCGACCCGGGCCCCTCCTCCGGACCGCTTGACCCGGATCTCCCCCCATGGCCTCTTGAGTCCGGCCGCCGCCGTCCCTACGGCGGCCCGGAAAATGTCGGTGGCGCCTGCGAGTGTGGCGTGCAGCATCACGGTGGCGAGCGCCGCCGTCCACGACCCCCGGCACGTCGACTAGGAGCTGTCATGCTCACGACTGATTTCGTTCCAGGTGCGCCCAACTGGATCGACCTGACCACCACCGACATCGAGGCCGCCGCCGAGTTCTACGGCTCCCTGCTCGGCTGGGCGTTCCAGTCCGCCGGTCCCGACGCCGGCGGATACGGCTTCTTCCAGCTCGACGGCAGGACCGTCGCGGCGCTCGGCCCGACACAGGACGACGAGGCGACGACCTGGACCGTCTACTTCATGACGCCGGACGCCGAGGCCACCGGCAAGTCGGTGGAACAGGCGGGCGGCACGCTGCGCGTCCCCGCCTTCGACGTGTTCGACGCGGGCCGCATGGCGTCCTGCACCGACCCCGGCGGCGCCGACTTCGCGGTGTGGCAGCCCGGCCGGACCATCGGCCTGGACATCGTCACCGTCCCCGGCTCCCTGACCTGGGCCGAGCTGTACGTCCCCGCGCCGGACGCGGTCCGCCCCTTCTACGGCGAGGTCTTCGGCTGGACCTTCGAGGACATGCCGTTCGGCGACATGACCTACATCGTCGCCTCCACCGCCGACGGCCAGAACCCCGGGCTCGGCGGCATCATGCCCCTGCAGCCGGGCGACACCGCCCACTGGCTCCCCTACTTCGAGGTGCGCGACTGCGACGCGGCCCTGGCCAGAGCCCAGGAACTCGGCGGCCGGGTGCTGTCCCCCGTGATGGGCGCCGAGGGCGTGGGCCGTTTCGCCGAACTCGCCGACCCCCAGGGCGGACGCTTCGCCGTCATCACCAGCGCCGACGCCTGACCGCCGACACGGCCGCACCGACGACACGGCCGCACCGACGACACGGCCGCACCGACGACACGATCGCACCGTCGACACAGCCGCACCGTCGACACAGCCGCACCGTCGGCACGATCGCGCCGGGCGCCGGGGCTCAATGTCCCGGCGCCCCGACCGGGTTGCCCGCTCCGCCCCTTCCCGGCGAAACCCCTTGACGGCGAAGGTTCCGTATTCGCGGCGAAGCCCCTCACGGCAAGGGCCGCTGAATCCGAACTTCTTTACTGGAGAGTATTGTCCGATATCTTAGGAATCGGTGGTCATATCCGTTCTTAGGCATATAAGAACTGCCACATACCATCTTCCGCTGCCAAAGAATGGCCTTTACTGTTTCATGGGGCCCGGAACACGGAAGGTGGTCGCAGCGTGCGACGAATGACAAAGGCAGGTGTGGCACTCGCCACGGCGTTCTCACTGCTATTCACGGGGTACGCGGAGGCGAGCACGTCCCGCGGTGGCACGGATTCGGCGGGAGCGGCCAGTACGGCGGGGGTCCGTTCCCTGGACGACATGAACGGGGACATCCGTACGGCGTTATACGTGGTCAACCGCTACTGGTCGACGCACTGGAGGCAGTACTTCCCCGGCTACCACTACCCGCCTTACGTCCTCGGGGCCTACGGCGGGGGCATCCGCAGCGCGCCCTTCTGCGGCAACCGGCGGGTCTCCTACGACAACGCGGTGTACTGCCCGTACGGGCACTACATCGCCTGGGACATCACCCTGATGGCCGACGGCTACCGCTCCGGCGACGCCTGGGTCTACCTGATCATCGCCCATGAGTGGGCGCACGCGGTGCAGAACCGCATCCCCGCCCGTTACGTCCTGCGCGCCAAGGAACTGCAGGCGGACTGCCTGGCGGGCGCCGCCCTGTTCGGCGCCGCCGCCGACGACACCCTGCTGTTCGAGGACGGTGACATCGCCGAACTCCGCGCCGCCCTGCGCCGCCTGGCCGACGACACCCCCTGGACCGACAGCGGCGACCACGGCAACGCCCGCCAACGCGTGAACGCCTTCACCCGAGGCGCCAACCACGGCGTCTACGGCTGCCTGCCATAACCCCAAGCGGCCCGCGACCGCCGGAGGCTCACCCTCCGGCGGCACGGCGCATGGCGGCGACCACGACAGGGATGAGGCGGCGCACCCCCCGGGGTTCGTCGTGAACGGTGAGACGGGCGAGGAGCGGACCCACCTGGATGAGCGCCGAGTCCCGGACCCGCCGCCGAGGACCTGACAGACGCCACACGCGAAGCGGTCCGGACGGCGGGTTCCTCGGCCGCCCGGACGGCGCGGTTCCTCGACCATCCGGACGGCGCCGTTCCTCGACCATCCGGACGGCGCGGTTCCCTCGACCATCCGGACGGCGCGGTTCCCTCGACCATCCGGACGCCGCGGCTCCCTCGACCATCCGGACGCCGCGGCTCCCTCGACCATCCGGACGCCGCGGCTCCCTCGACCGCCCGGACGCCGCGGCTCCTCGGCCATCCGGGCGGCGAGCGCACCGTCCAGCAGGGTCCGCGCCTCGGCGGGCGACCGTGCGACCCAGTCCACGGTCACCGTCACCACCGGCCGGGTGTCGTCGGGGGGCACGTGGTCGCAGCTCACCGGCCACACGTGGTCGCAGGTCACTGGCCATGGGGAGGCCGTCACGAAGAGGGTACGGGCGCGCGGGTAGGCGCGGTAGCCGGGGCCGAGCCGGCGCAGGTCCTCGGCCGTCAGCAGCGAGCAGGCGTCCGGCCAGGCCGATGGCGGCAGCCTGTCGCCCCCCGGCACCGCACCGCCGGCCGCCACCGCACCGCCGCTCGTGCCGTCGGCACCCGCCCCGGCTTCGCCACCCGCACTCGGCGTTGCTCCCCTACCCGTGCCCGGCCCTCCCGTGCCCGACACGACGCCGAGGGCTCCTGGGCCGTGGAGGGTGTCCGCCGCCGTGACGGCCAGCAGGACCACCACCGTGAGCGCGGCCGGAAGGCGCCGCGCCGACACCGGCAAGCCCCCGTGCGGAGGCCGGCGGAACCGCGCGACGGGGCGTCCGGCAGGACCCGGGGACGAATGTCCACGACGCGCACGTCACCATGGCCGCCGCCCACGGCGACGATGACGCCCAGCCTGCCGACCGGCCCGCCCCGGTACTTCTTCACCAGGCCGGTGAAGGCCTGCTCGCCGGACGTGGCGAGAAGGGTGGTCCGGTCGTCCTGGTCCTCGATCGGACGGGCCGGCGCGACGTCGCCGTCCTCCCACTCCTCCTCCACCAGAAAGACCACCACGGGATCGGCCCCGGTCACACGGTTGAACATGTCGTGGCCGCCCGCGGGCACCCACGCGGCGACCACGCCACCCACCACCATGGCGAGCAGCCCCGCGATCCATGTGAACGGGTTGCGCGCGACTCGCCCGAAACGGTCGCCACCCGCCGGGTCACCGGCGGCACCTTCACCCGGGGAGATTCTGGACGCCATGAATTCTCTGCCTGACGGCTCCCGGGTGAGCGACCGCGGAATTTTCCGACGATTATGCGTGGCGGCGCACCCGGCGCGCTGCCCGTTCTCCGCAATCACAGAGAACGCCCTCGGCGCAAGCATTTACAAACACGGCATTCACCGCATTTCCGGTGATTCCCGATGGGCCGGCCGGGCGGCGTTGAGCGCTATACCCCGGCCCCCGCGAAATGCCGATCGATACGGCACGGGGCCTCGGTGCGCCCGTGCGGAGGCTCGACATGAATGGATCGTGCGGTGGCCGACTGCGCCAGTCAGCCGAAGCAGACCGTGGCCACCCGGCAGGGGTGGGTGGCCGGGGGGCGGGCGTGGGGCATGACGCTGCCCTGGACGACGACGAGGCCGCCGTAGGGGGCGGGGACCCGGACCGGGGGGCCGAGGGTGCCGGTGATGATGCGGTGGTGGAGTTCGCGGGCGCCTGCGCCCGCGAGGGCCGGGTAGACCTCCAGGGGCTCGATCTGCGGGGACAGGGGGACCAGGACGGTGTACCGGCATTCCGGCGCGTCGAGATGCACGCCCAGGTGGTCCCCGGGGTCGTAGTAGTTGTAGGCGGTGCGCACGGGGATCAGGCCCAGGCCGAAGCTCAGGCCGAGGTCGTCGCGGACGACGCGTTTGACGACGGTGGTGACCACGGCGTCCAGCGCGGGGCCGGTGCCGGCGCGGCGGAACCTGGACGCGGGGATGGCGTGGTCGCCGTGCAAGCGAGCCTGCGGGACGGCGACGGGTGTGGCCTCGGGACGCCTGGCGTCCGCCTCGGCCACCAGTGCGGTGGTCTGCCGCTCGGTGAAGACGCGGGTGAACGTGTGATACATCGGGTCGCTCCACTCAGTCCCAGGTCAGTACGGACGGGAGGGCGTCCGGGCGGGCCAGCCGCAGCAGCCCGTACCCGGCGCCCGCGGCGCCCCGGAACAGCCCCGGCGAGAACACACTCCTCGGGACGCCCGGGATGAACGCGTAGCCGCCCGCCGCACGCGCCCGCCGCAGCACGCGCGCGGCCACGTCATGTGCCGCGACGGCCAGCTCAGGACGGCGAAGCCGTCCAGCCGCCACCAGCAGAAACTCGGCCTCACCAAAGCCCCCACAACACAAACTGTCCAGCACCGCCCACGCCCCGCCCGGCACCGCCAACAGCCCATCCGGCACAGCCCACGACCCGCCCGGCACGGCCCACGACCCATCCAGCACGGCCGACAGTCCATCCGGCACAGCCGACAGTCCGTCCGGGACGGCCGACAGTCCGTCCGGGACCGCCCACGACCCGCCCGGCACGGCCCACGACCCATCCGGCACGGCCCACGACCTATCCGGCACAGCCGACAGCCCGTCCGGGACCGCCAACAGCCCGTCCGGGACCGTCAACGACCGGTCCGGCACGGCCAGCGGCCTGTCCAGGTCCCCCGGAGGGCCGTGCAGGACCGCGTGCAGGGCCCGTTCTACGTCGGTGGGGTCCACCAGGCCGGGGGCGACCCTGGCGATGGCGAGCCTGCTGAGGCCGTAGCCGGAGGCGCCGCGGCACCAACCGGAGGCGGGGCGCGGGAGCGTGCCACCGTCCTGGCGCGTGCGCGGGTCGCGCCAGTCGCCGAGCCCTTCGTCGTACAGGGTGCTTTCGTACGCAAGTCCCTCGCCCGCCGCCCGGGCGTAGGCGGGGTCGCCGGTCCACTCGTGCAGCCGGGCCAGTGCCAGGCCGATCCCGGCCTGGCCGTGGGCCATGCCGCCGAGCGGTACGGGCCCGTCGTGGCTCTCCCAGGCGGCGACGCCATCGCCGAGCGCGACGCGGCCCGCCAGCAGATGGTCGCCGCACCAGACGGCCTTGGCGAGCACCTCCGGGTCGCCGGTCGCCCGGTACAGCGTGAGCAGGCCCATCACCGCGCCCGCGGCGCCGGACAGCACGTCGAACAACCGGTCCTGCTCGATCAGGGCCGGGGCGAGCAGCCCCGACAGCTCGTGGGCGTCCTCGATCAGCGCGTCGTCGCCGAGCAGGCGGCCGGTGGTAGTCAACGCGTAGAGCACGGAGCCGAGCCCGACGCCTGCTCCAAGCCCGACGTCGACTCCGAAGCCCATGCCGATTTCGGGGCCCATACCGGATTTGAAGCCCATACCGGTTCCGAGGCCCACGCCAGTCCCAAGCTCGCCGGTCCCAAGCCCGAGTGCCGCGGGCACACCCCCGCGCCTGCTCGCGTGAGGTGCTCGCGCCAGCCGCCGGAAGGGTGTCAGCGCCCGCACGGCCAGGTCCCTGGACCGCTCGTCCCCGGTGACCAGGCCGTGTGCGGCGAGGAACAGTGCGATGCCGGTCACACCCTCGTAGAGGCTGGCGTTGACGGGCTGGACGGTGAAGCGGCCGCTGTGCGCGGCGCGGTTCAGGTGGATCCAGGTGACGCCGCCGCCGCTCAGCTCGATGGCGCGGCGGCCGAGCTCTTCGGCGATCTCACCGGCGTGCCGCACGTGGTCCTCACCGCCGGACGGGCCGGCGGCGGGCGCGGAGGCGGCGTCCAGCCTGTGCGCGATGTGCGGAGGTGCTGGGGTGAGGGTCGTGGCGCCCGGGCTGACGGGATCGGCTGGGGCCACGGGGGTGTCCGGGCCGACATGGGTGTCCGGGTCAACGTAGGTGTCCGGGTCAACGTAGGTGTCCGGGTCAACGTAGGTGTCCGGGCCAACGTAGGTGTCCGGGCCGATGGGGGCGTCCTGGCCTGCGAGAACGTCCGAGCTGGCCGTGGGTGCGAAGAGGGCCGTGGGCTCCGGGGTGGTGGAGCTGAGGTGGAAGGCGCTGCGGATCAGTCGGCACTGGAGGTCGCGGTCGGTGGGGGCGAGGGTTGCGATTCTGTGGCGGATGCGCTCGTGGGTGGGGTGGTCGAGCAGGCCGTCGACGGTCCGGCCGCCACCGAGTTCCAGGGTGGTGCCGCTCGTGTTCGTCGTGAAGTGCGGGATGTCGAGGCGGTCCAGGGCCGTGACCTCGGCCGCGACGAGCGGCCACTCCGGGGGGCGGTCCGGGGAGTGCGGCAGGGTCTGGCCGAGGAGCTCCAGCTCGATGCTCCGGTCCAGGCCGTTGCCGAGGAAGCGCGGGTCCAGGGAGTGCTCCAGGAGCAGCGCGTACGTGGCGGTGTCACGGAAGACGAACCGCACGGGTTTTCCGGCGAAGGCGTCGAGCGGCCCGCCGGGGGCGAGCAGGGCGTCGCGGTGCGCGGCCAGCATGTCGTACATCTCCCGGAAGCCGGTGACGACGGCGTCCGTGTACAAGCCGGGAGAGATGACACGGCCGTCCAGCACGACGGCGTCCCGCCGTGGCAAGTCCCGGCGGGCGTTCCGCACCTCGACCATGTAGTCGGTGCCGGGGAAACGCCACCGCCTGCCGATTCGCTCGGGACCGTGCTCCTCGTCGTGTTCCCCGAGGCCGTCGACGTCCACTGCGGGGCGCTGGTCCCGGCCGCACGGGCCGCCGGTCAGGAGGCCGGTGCGCAGCACCGAGTCCCACAGCTGAGCGCCCAGCGCCGCCCGTTCCCAGGCGTCCGCCCGCCTCGGCTCGTGATGGGCCAGGGTCTCCAGGTCGGCCAGTACGGGGTGCTCCCCGGCGGCGGTCAGATGGCAGCCGGTCGCGCCGAGGGCGTACAGCAGGCAGAGCAGACGCCCGGCGCGCCGGTAGTGGCGCGGCACTGAGACGGCCCCGTCCACCGGGGCGTGCGCGACGTGCTCGGCCCAGCCGTAGCCGTCCCTCGGCAGCACCTTCAGGGCGCGCGGGGCGTACTCGCCGCCGAGCCGGGCGTCGCACCAGGAGATCAGATCGTTGTACGCCGCCTCGACGCCGAGGTCCCTCGGCTTGTAGACCGCCCTGCGGCCGGTGTCGAAGCACACGACCAGCGCGCCGCGTTGCCGGTCGGACGGCCCGGCCTCCACGGCGGTGACCCGGGCGCCCGTCCCGGCCAGCCCGGCGCGCAGCAGCGGCAGGTCGCCGTCCAGGCGGCGCAGGAATTCGGCGTGCGCGTCCACCCAGTCGTCGACGGCGGTGGCCACCAGGCGGGCCAGCACCGGATACGTGGCGAAGAACCCTCTCAGGCCGTCGCCCCGCACCCGCCGCACGAACGCGCCGTACCGCGCGTCCGGCACCGCGGCCCCGGCAAAGGACGCCGCCTCACCGGGGCGCGGGGCGACGCGGAAGCCGAGCGGGCGGTCCCGGTCGAACTCGCGATACAGCGCGGGGGCGCCGATCTCGCCGAGGCGCGCGAACAGCACACGCGCGAGCCCGGCCACGACCTGCTCGTCCGCCCAGCCAGCGCCCTTCTCCGCCCGCAGCCGTTCGATCGCGTACGTGACAGCGGGCCCCCAGACCTCGGGGAACAGACACTCACCGGCCGTACGCCCGACCACGGCCACGAAGTCGCCCACGTACTCTCCGGCCGCACCCCCGAGGACGGCCGTGAGATCGCCCGCGTCCCCGGCGGCCGTACCCTCGAGAACCGCCGTGAGATCGCCCGCGTGACCGGCGGCCGTACCCCCGAGAACCGCCCTGAGGTCTCCCGCGTCCCCACCGGCCACACCCCAGAGGACGGCCGTGAGGTCTCCCGTGGTCCCGGTGGCAGTCACCTCGATGATCTCCCGGAGCGTGGTGGTCCACGGTGGCAGGTCGTCCAGGGCGGGTGTGGTGTCCGGGGCGGGAGGTGGGTCGGAGAAAACACGGCGCAGGGTGGTCGCGTCCATGTCGTCCCAGTTCAGGCGGCGGAGGCACCGGTCCCAGTCGCCGCGTCCCGCGATGTCGCGGTAGCGGAGGAGGCGTCTGGCGCCTGCCTCGGCGTTCCCCGTCGCGGGCGCGGGCGCGGCGGGGGGTGAGGCGGCTGCCAGACGTTCGGTGAGGGACCGGGCCCTCCAGGCGATCGCCGCTAGTCCGGCGCGATCCATGGCGGGCTCAGGTGCCGTGGTACGCGATGACGGACCAGCGCACCGGCGGGGACGTGGCGTCGGCGGTGAGCAGGGGCACCGGCGACGACCGGACGCCGAGCCGGGGCTCGGCGTCCGGGGGGCCGTTCTCGCCGGGCCCCGGGGAAAACAGCTCGGTCAGCGGCACGGCGTGTCCGTGCAGGGCCGCGAACGCCGCCTCCACGGCCCGCGCCGCGTCCTGTTCGCCCGGCACGACGAAACGTGCGAGGAACTCCGTCAGGCTGGTCGGCCTGTCCAGTGCCGCGACGCCCCCGGCGACGCGACGCCCGTACTCGTGAACCACTCGAACCCCCTTGTGGAACCGCCCCCGTGCGGCGAGCGCGAACCCTCGCCTGCCGGCAATTGGAGCGGCGAACAACGGCGGGGCGCATCGGTAGGCGTTGCCCATATCGCGGAGGACGGGAGCGCGGGGGTGTATGGGCAATCGGAGTGCGTAGGGGGGATATGGCCAGGTCGGCGCGTAGGTAATGGGTGTCCAAGGGGTCACGGCCGGAAAACGAGCGGGCGCTGTGCGTATTAGTGCGCGGAAGGATCGGCGGGAGGAGGGTGTAATGCGCGTGATGTTCACGTCCGGCGCCACCGAAGACGAGGGGGAACGTCGAGATGTACGCGTCGGCACCAATGCGCACGGTGAACCTGCTCGAACGGGATGAGGCCCTGAGAACGCTGCTGGAGGCCGTCCACCGGGCCGAGGAGGGCACAGGGTCCACCGTGTGGATCACCGGCGAGGCGGGGATCGGCCGCACCGAGCTGCTGCGCGTCTTTCTGGAACGCCTGCCGTCCCACGTCACACGGTTCTACGCCACGTGCGACGACCCGGCCGAGCCCACGCCACTGGCCCCGCTGCACGACGCCTTCGCCGGCACGCCGGGCGTGCTCACGCCGGGCGCGGACGCCGGTGAGGTGGTGCGGGCGCTGCTGGCGGGGCTGGCCGGGGCTCGCCCCGCCGTCCTGGTGGTGGACGACGCCCACCTGGCCGGCGACGTCACCCTGGACGTGCTGGTGCGGGTGGCCCGCAGGATCGCCGGCGTCCCCGCCGTCCTGGTCGTCGCCACCAGGGACCACGAGTGCCGCCCCGGCACCGGCCTGGCCGGTGTGCCGTCCGGCGCCGGTGTGGTGCGGCTGCCGCTGCGTCCGCTGTCCCGGGACGCGGTGCGGCGGCTCGCCGAGGGCAGCGGGCAGGACGCCGGGGACGTGCACGCGCTGACCGGTGGCAACCCGTTCCTCGTCACCGAGGTGCTGGACGCCGGGCCGGGGAACGTGCCCGGCGCGGTCGTCGAGGCGGTGGCGGCGCGGTGCGCCGGGCTGCCGCAGGCCTGCGTGGAGGCGCTGGAGCAGCTGTCGGTGGTGGGCGACAGTGTGCCGCTGGAGCTGGCGGCGCGGGTCCTCCCGGCGGGCACGGCCGTGCTGGAGGAGGCCGAGCGCGCCGGGCTCGTCGAGGTGCGCCGGGACCGGCTGGTCTTCCATCCGGCGCTCACCGGCCTGGCCGTGGAGGCGGGCCTGCCGACGCTGCGCCGCAGGCAGCTGCACCACGAGGTGGCCGCGGCGCTGTGGCGGACGGACCGGCCGGACGTCACGCGGCTGCTCCGCCACGCCGCCGCGGCCGGGGACACCGCGACGGTGCGTGCGGTCGCGCCCGCCGCCGCGCGGACCGCCGCCGGGCGGGGGATGCACCGTGAGGCGCTGCCGCTGTTCGAGGCGGTCCGCCCGCACCTGGAGGAATTGTCCCCCCGGGAGCGCGCCGGGGTGCTGGACTGCTACGGCGTGGAGCTGCACCACGCCCACCGGCCCGCCGAGGCCGTGACCGCGGCCTGGCAGGCGGCGGAGGTCCACCGGAGGCTCGGCGACCACACGGGCCTGGCCACCTGCCTGGCGCTGCTGTCGCGCCACCTGCTCGCCGCGGGCCGTACCGGAGCCGCCGAGGCCGCCGCCGAAGAGGCCTCCCGCCTGTCACCCGCCCTCACCGACCGGGAGGTCCGCGCCCGCCTGCTCCTCGCGCGGGGCATGATCGAGGTCGCCGTCGGAGAGCCCGAGGCGGCCGTAACGTTGCTGGCCGAGGCCACGGAACGAGCCGAGGACGGCGACCTGGCCGCCCTGTGCGCGGTCCACCTGGCCGCCGTCCAGGCCGAGATCGACGGCGAGGCGGCCTTCCCCGCCCTCCGCGACGCCATCGCGGGGGCCGCCGAGGCCCACCACCACGAGGCCGTCGCCGCGGGCCGTGCCCTGCTGGCCGAACTCCTCCTACGCTTCCGCCGCCGCGACGAGCTGGACGAATGCCTCCAAGAGGCCCTCCCCCACGCCGAACTCCACGGCTTCCTGTCCCACGCCCACACCCTCCACCTCCTCTCCGGCGTCGCCCGAGTCCACTCCGGCGACTGGCCCGCCGCCGGCCGAGCCCTCCGCCACACCGCCCACGCCGGAACCACCACCCGCGCCTCAGCCGCGTCCGGCGGACCCGGCGTGCCCGCGCAGCGCTCGCCGACCTCCTATGAGGAGACCACTACCGGCGAACCGTTCCCCTCGACCGCACCCACCGGAACCGGCACGGCGCGTGCCTCGTACGGCGGGACCGGCGCCGGTGAACCGTACGCGTCCGGCGGAAACGGCATGCCGCACACCCCAAGCCCCGGCGGGACTGGTGTCGGTGAACCGTACGAAACGGGGGTGGCCGATGGAACCCGCGCTTCGCGCCGGTCGACCGGGTACGGCGGCGGAAGCGCCAGGGAGTCGTGGGTGGTGGCCGCCGGGGTACGGCGGCGGGACGGGCGGCCTGACGGCGGGGGAAGTGGTGCGGCGGCGCTGATGAGCGGGGTGTGGCTCGGGCGGCTGGCGGCGCGGCGGGGGGATCCCGCGGCGGGGGCGGCGCTGGGGCGGGCGTGGGAGACGGCGCGGCGGGGGCGGGTCCTCGTGTCGTGCGCGTACGCCGGGCTGGGTTACGCCGAGTGGGGGCGGTTGAACGGGCTTCCCGGTGTCGTGCGGGAGGTGGCCGACGCCCTGCTGCCTCGGCTGACGCGACCGGGTTCCGCGCCGTTCCGCGCGGAGCTGCTCCTGCTGCTGAGCCGGGCGGGCGCGGCCACGAAGCCCTTCCCGGGGTGCCCGCCCGCGTACGAGGCGGGCCTCCGGGGAGACCGGCACGCGGCGGCGGACCTGTGGGCCGCGGCCGGGGACCCGTACGAGCGGGCGGTGGAACTCGCCCTCACCGGCGACGTCGCCCTGGTGGACGAGGCCCTGGCCGTCTTCGACCGCCTCGGCGCGTCCGCCGCCGCCCGCGTGGCCGTACGGCGCCGCGCCGCCCTGGCGGAGCCCTCTTCCCGCCGCCGCGCCGCCCACCCGGCCGGCCTCACCGACCGCCAGGCGACCGTGCTGTCCCTGCTCGCCGAGCACCTCACCAACGCCGAGATCGCCGAACGGCTGTTCCTGTCGGTCCGCACCGTCGACCATCACGTCGCCGCCGTCCTCGGCAAACTGGGCGTCCGCACCCGCCGCGAGGCCGCCACCCGAGCCCGCGCCCTCGGCTTCCGCCCCGCGCCGGCGGAAGGCCACCCCGCGTGAACCCGATCAACCCCGGAGAGGCCGGCTTCTCGCGGATCCGGATCGGTACCGGGGCCGCGATGCCCGCCGTAGCCAGGTCACGTTCCCGGTGTTCGCGCAGTGATCGCCCCACGGTGTCCGCGGTTCGCCCGGACACGGCCGCTGCCCGGACACGGCCGCTGCCCGGACACGGCCGCAGCTCGGACACAGCCGCAGCTCGGACACAGCCGCAGCACGGCGAACAAGCGAGCGGTCATGTCCCGACCCCGGATCCGCGGTCCGGCGTGCTCGGGAGGGGTCAGGGCGGGCCGAGGTTCCAGACGCGGACCGACTCGTCCCGGCTGCCGGTGATGGCGACCGAGGTGCCGGAGGAGGTGCCGAAGGCGACGGACCAGATGCAGTCGGTGTGGCCGGCGAGAGGGCCGCCGATGGGACGGCCGGTGCGGGCGTTCCAGACGCGGGCTGTCTTGTCCTCGCTGCCGGTCAGCACGATGGGGGTGCCGCCCAGGTTGCCGAATCCCACCGACCATATCCAGCCTTTGTGGCCTTTGAGAGGGTTGCCCAGTTGCTTGCCGGCGCGCAGGTCCCAGATGCGGGCGGTGCGGTCCTCGCCGCCGGTGACCGCGACGGGGGTGCCGTCCACGGTGCCGAGGGCGACCGAGCGGACCCAGCCTTTGTGGCCTGTCAGGGAGGGACCGAGCTGCTTCCTGGTGCGCAGGTCCCACACCCGGACGGTTCCGTCGTCGCCGGTGGTGACGGCGATGGGGGTGCCGTCGAGGGCGCCCAGCGCGACGGCCCAGACCGTGCCCTCGTGGCCGGTGAGGGGGTCGCCGTACGCCTTGCCGTCGCGCGGGTTCCACACCCGGGCCGTCTGGTCGGCGCCGGCGCTCACGGCGATGGGGGTGCCGTCCAGGGAGCCGACGGCGACGGCCTTCACGTCGCCGGTGTGGCCGGTGAACGGCTTGCCGAACGGCTTGCCCGTGCGCAGGTTCCAGACGCGGGCCGTGTCGTCGTCGGAGGCGGTGACGACCACGGGGACGCCGCCGAGGTCGCCGACCGCGACCGATCTGACCCACTCGGTGTGCCCGGTCATCGCGGGGGCGAGCGGCCGTCCGGTGTCGAGGTCGAAGGCGCGGGCGGTCTCGTCGTCGGAGCCGGTGACGACGACGGGGGAGCCGTCCACCATGGCGGTGGCGGCGCTCCTGACGTCGTTGCCGTGCTCGGTGATCGGCGGGTAGGCGGGGGTGCCGAACTCCTTCGGCGCGGCGGTGGCCACCGTCGCCCGGCCCGTGCCGGACGGCGCGGCACCGTCGAGGGAGGTGGTCACCCGGGGCACCGACGTGCCCTCCGGCCGCCCCGCGACCCCGCCCTGTTCCCGCAGCAGGAGCGGCACGACCACCGCGGCCGACACCAGCACCGCCGCCACCCCCAGCAGCACCGCGCGCCGCGGCACCCGCTTGCGGCCGCCCGCCGCACCACCGGGCGCCGTCCCGGGCGGCGACCCGGCGGCGCGCCACTGCGTCGTATCGGACCCGGCCCCGGACCCGGAGGACCGCACGCTCCGCGTCTCGGGCTCGGCCGGCGCGCCCGCGGACGACCACGCCGGCAGCGGTGAGCCCGGCCGGGGCGTGGCCGCTCCCTGCCCCGGGGACGCCGGCGCCCCACCCGGAGCCCTGCCGGCGGAGGCCGTACGGGCGCTCGGCGGCGCCGTCCGCCCGGGGGCCGGGGAGGCGGGCGGCCCGGAGGCCCGGGACGCGGGTGGCGCGGCGGCCGGGGAGGCGTGTGGTTCGGGAGCCCGGGACGCGTATGGTGCGGGCGCCGGGGAGGCGTGTGGTGCGGAGGACGGGGACGCGTGTGATGCGGGAGACGGGGACGCGTGTGGTGCGGGCGCCGGGGACGCGTGTGGTGCGGGGGACGGGGACGCGTGTGGTGCGGGGGACGGGGAGCGGCGGGCCTCGGGGGGCAGGGTGTCGCCGGTGAGGGTGCGCAGGAGGGTGGCGGCGGTGGGGCGGTAGGAGGGGTTCTTGGCCAGGCAGGCGGCGACCACGTCGCGCAGGCCGTCGGGGACGCCGGACAGGTCCGGTTCGCGGTACGTGACGGCGTGCAGCAGGGCCGGCACCGAATCGCCGGGGAACGCGCGGTGGCCGGTGGCGGCGTACACCATCGTGGCCGCCCAGCTGAACACGTCGGCGGGCTGGCCGACCTTCCCCTCGTACTGCTCGGGCGCCATGTAGGCGGGGGTGCCGACCAGGCCGGTGCGGACGCTGGTGTGCTCGAGGCTCCTGGACAGCCCGAAGTCGATCACCACGGGGCCCTCGGGGCCGAGGATGACGTTGCTCGGCTTGAAGTCGCGGTGGGTGATCCCGGCCCGGTGGATCGCGGCCAGCGCCGTCGCCGTCGCCACCGCCAGCCGGTCGAGGGCCCCACCGGCCCGCGGCCCCTCGGCGCGCACCACCTGGTCCAGCGAACGCCCGGGGACGTACTCGCTGACGATGTACGGCCGGTCGTAGCTGAACCCGACGTCCAGCACCCGGGCCGTGCAGAACGGCGCGACGCGGCGCACCACCTCGGACTCGCGCAGGAACCGCCTGCGGGCGTCGGGGTCCTCCGAGAGCCGCGCGTGCAGCACCTTGACGGCCACGGCGCCGCCCCACGGCGCCTCGCCGGAGTACACGACCCCTTGGCCGCCCTCGCCGAGCACCCCGGTCAGCCGGAAATCGCCGATCTGACCGGGCTCACCCGGGTTGAGCGGACGAGTACTCGGCAAGATCCACCTCTTGTGCTGTTCCGGCGCGCACCAAGGTTCCAGCCTCTTGATGGTACGGCGTACCGGCGACGGCGTGCCGGTAGTGGCCGAGGAGCTGGTCGCACACCGCCGCCCATCCCCGTTCGCGCACCGACCGGCGGGCCCGCTCCCCCATGCGGGCGCGCGCCGCCGGGCGTGCGGCCAGCGCGGCGACCGCGGCGCGCATCGCCCCCGGGTCGTCCGGCGGGTAGAGCAGGCCGTTGTGGCCGTGCCGCACCAGGTCCAGCGGCCCGCCCGCCGCCGGGGCGACGACCGGCACGCCGGACGCGAGCGCCTCCTGGACGGCCTGGCAGAACGTCTCGTCGCTGCCGGTGTGCACGAAGACGTCGAACGACGCCACCAGCCGCGACAGGTCGCGCCCGGTGCGGAAGCCGCAGAACACGGCGTCCGGCAGCAGGCGCCGCAGCCGCCGCCAGTACGGCCCGTCCCCGACGACGACCAGCCGCACACCCGGCAGGTCCGCGAGCTCCGCCAGCAGGTGCACCCGCTTCTCGGTGGCCAGCCGCCCCGCGTACCCCACGATGGTCTCCCCGCCGGGCGCCAGCTGCGCGCGCAGGCGGTCCGACCGGTGCCGGGGGTGGAACCGCTCCAGGTCGACGCCCCTCCCCCACAGCGCCAGCCGGGGGATCCGGCGCCGCCCGAGCTCACGCATCGTCGCGGTGGACGGCGCCAGCGTGAGCACGGCGCGCCCGTGCACCCGGCGCAGCCACGACCAGATGGCCGGTCCCGCCGCGCCGAGCCCGTACCGGCGCGCGAACCCCGCGAGGTCGGTCTGGAACACCGCGACGACCGGGATCCCGAGCCGCCGCGCCGCCTTCATGCCCGACGCCCCGAGCACGGTGGGCGAGGCCAGGTGCACGACGTCGGGCCCGAACTCCTCAAGCAGCCGCGTCACCCGCCGGGTGGGCAGCCCCACCACGAACGACGGGTAGAACGGCAGCGACAGCCCCCGGGTCAGCATCACGGGGAACCCGGCGTACGACCCCGGGCCGGGGGCGGGCGCCACCACGATCGCCTCGTGGCCGCCGGCCGCCAGGTGCTCCAGCACCCGGCACACCGAGTTCGTCACCCCGTTCACCCGCGGCAGGAACGACTCCGCGACGATCGCGACCCTCATGGCGTCCCCACCCGCGGCTCCCGCGCGGGGACGGCGTGGGCGTGAAGGAAGCCCTGGACGGCGGCGGGCCAGCCGAAGAGCTCGGCCCGGCGGCGGGCGGCGGCCCTGCGGCCGGGCTCGTCGCGGGCGAGTAAGGCCTGGACGGCGCCGGCGTAGGACGAGCCGTCGCGGGCCGCCTGGCCGCCGGCCTCGCCGACGATCTCGGGGAGGGCGCTGTGCCGGGAGACGACGACGGGGGTGCCGCTCGCGAGGGCCTCCAGGGCGGCGAGGCCGAAGGTCTCCACGGGGCCGGGGGCCAGGGCGACGTCCGCGGTGGCCAGCAGGCGGGCCACCAGGCCGCGGTCGGCGACGTAGCCGAGGAACCGGACCGGGAGGCCGGAGGCGCGGGCCTCCAGCGCGCGGCGGCGGGGTCCGTCGCCGAGGACGGCCAGGACGGCGGGGACGCCGCGGCGGCGCAGTTCGGCCAGGGCAGCGATCGAGTCCTCGGCGCGCTTCTCCGGGGACAGGCGTCCGCAGTGCGCGAGCAGCACCTCGCCGGGCCGGGCCAGCAGCGCCCGCAGCGCCGGGTCGTGCCGGTCGGGGGCGAAGGCGGCGAGGTCCACCCCGAGCGGCACCTGGACGAGGTTGGGGACGCCTAGCCGCCGGAACTCGGCGGCGGCCCACCCGGTGGTGCAGGCCACGACGTCGTACGCGGCGGCGGTGGCCAGGTTGACGCGGTCGGCGAGCCGCCGCACCGG
The DNA here is from genome assembly GCF_042658925.1 of Sphaerisporangium aureirubrum. Classification (NCBI taxonomy): domain Bacteria; kingdom Bacillati; phylum Actinomycetota; class Actinomycetes; order Streptosporangiales; family Streptosporangiaceae; genus Sphaerisporangium; species Sphaerisporangium aureirubrum. The sequence goes on along the minus strand of NZ_JBHSRF010000044.1, from coordinate 42,885 downwards.
CACCAGGGGCGGCGCGAACAGGCCGAGCAGCCCGGAGAGGCTCTCGTGGGACACCATCATCGACCGCACGCCGTGCGCCCGCGCCCACGCGCCCGTCCAGCGCAGCGTGGTCCGGTCCGACACCTCCAGCCGGTCCGGCTCCAGGCCTTCGAGCAGGCGCCGCAGCGGCCGTCGCGCCGTGATCAGCCGGTATCCGCCCGCGCCGGGCACCAGCGGGCCCGGCACCGTCACGACCCGTCCCTGTGCGGTGTCCTCGGAGGACCGGGCGGGCCCGGGGACGACGAGCGTCACCTCGTGCCCGGCCGCCAGGTATCCCGCACCGAGCGCGGCCAGCGCCGTGCGCAACCCTCCCGAGGACGCCGAGACGAAGTTGGCCAGCCGCACGATCCGCATCCCGCCTCCATCAGCTTTGTGGAACCGATGGTGCCGCCGCCGTCTACGCCGCGAACAACCCTGAATGACCTCCCTCCGAATGTTCTCCGACATGCGCGTGCCGGTCCCGGGCGCCGTGCTCCCTCCGAAACACCGCCGAGACGAGAAATTCACCGAGCCGGCGTCCGCCGCCCGTTCTCAGCGGCCACGCCGCGGAATACCCTCCGGAAAAGGGCGCCGATATCCACCGGCGCCCCGGTTTCCGGCGTGTTTCCGCGCGCCGTACCTGCGAGGCGGGGAATTGTGAACGATCCCCTTACCGAGACCACGGAATCACCGGCTCCCATCACCAAAATGTTCGACACGTCGCTGCGAATGCGCGCCGACGGCCCCCGGGGACTTCCCGTGGTGAACAACCTGCGGTTCCTGACCAGGAGCGCCTTCTACGCCATGCGGGCGATGGCGCCGTACCACGCGCAGCCGATCGTGCCGGTGACCTCCGGCAACGCCTCGATCGTGGTGGCGCTGGGGGAACCCTCGGTGCGGCAGGTCTGCACCGACAACGTCACCTTCCACCGCGCGGGGGAAGGCGTTTTCAACATCCCGGAGGGGCGGCCGTACTCGGGGATGTTCCAGGCGGTCATCACCGCCAACGGCGACGAGCACCGCAGGCGCAGGCGACTGCTGATGCCGGTGGTGCACAAAACAGCGATGGAGCATTATCAGAAGGTGTTCGCGGAGACGTTCCTGCGATCACGGTTCGCCGATTCCGGGACGCGGGGCGAGCCGTTCGACATGGTCGCGGAATTCCTGTGGATCTCCAAGGTGAACATGTTACGGTGCCTGCTCGGGATAACCGATCCCGAGCGGCATCTCGACGTCGCCGGCGACATTCTCCGGGTGAGCGACGGGGTCAATCACCCGCTGGTGATCCTGCTGCCCTGGGAGCGGCCGTGGACCCCGTACGGCCGGTGGGTGGGCACCGTGGCGGACGCCTACGCCCACCTCGCCCGCCTGATCGAGCGGCGGCGCGGCGAGCCGCCGGGCCCGGACGCCCTGTCGATCGTCTGCCACGCCACCGACGAGGACGGCGACCGGCTGACCACCGAGGAAGTGGCGGGTGAGCTGCACGGATTCTTCGCGGCCGGTTTCGAGACGACGGCGATGACGATGACCTGGGCCCTGCTCACCATGCTCGCTTCCGAGGCCGCCGGGGAACTGGACCTCGCCGATCCCGTCGTGCTCGACGCCGTCGTCAAGGAGTCGCAGCGGGTGCTGCCCGCCGTCCCGCTCGGGCTGCCGCGCCGGGTGACGGCCGGCGTCACGGTGAACGGCTCGGACCCGGTCCCCCGCGGCTCCCTGCTGTTCACCGCCGCGGTGGTCGCCCACCACGACCCCGTCGTCTTCCCCGACCCCTACGCCTTCCGCCCGTCCCGCTGGCTGGACGGCGCCTCGCCGTCCCCGTACGAGTACTTCCCCTTCGGTGTCGGCGCCCGCCGCTGCCTGGGCGCCGCCTTCGCCGAGGCCCAGACCCGCACCACCCTCGCCCTGATCGCCCGGCGCACCCTGCCCCGCCTGCTCACCACCAAGATCGACTACCACATGAAGTCCGGCGTCACCGCCGCTCCCCGCTCCGCCATCCACATCGACCCGTCCCCCGGCCCCCGCCCCCGGCTCACCGGGAGCGTGACGGCACTCTGGCACCAGTAAGGGCCCGCGACCGCCTCAGGACCTGGGCCCGGTGCGGCGGCGGGCCAGCCACCACCCGCCCGAGGCGAGGACGATGGCCGCGACCGCCACGGCCGGGAAGACCCACACCGGCGCCGGGCCGCTGCCGGAGACCGGGGACGGCGAGATGGACGGCGCCGCCGGGCTCGGCGGCGCACTCGGAACCGGCTCCGCCGGCCCCGACGGCGGGGGGCTCGCGGACGGCTCGGCCGGCGCCGGCGGAGGCGGGCTCGCGGACGGCTCCCCCGGCACCGGGGAACTCGGCGGCGCCGGCTCCCCCGGCGGCCTCTCCGCGGTGCCGAGGGCTGTGAGCAGATCGGCCGGCAGCGCCTCCGGGACGCCGTCCGCCGCCCGCAGCCTCGCCGTCCCCGGCCGGACCTGCTGGTTGCCCGCGCACAAGGAGGTGGTCAGCGGCACCCCCGGATCCACCGCGAGCAGTCCCGAAGGCCCCGACGCGGCGAACACCAGATACCGCGTCCCACTCTCGAACCCGAACCCACAAGCCGCGCTGTCACGGTTGGTGGCGACCTGGAACTCCGGCCGCGCCTTCCCCTTGTAGACCTGATCGACCCTGAACGTGTAAACGATCGGCGGCGTCGTCCCCGCAGGCCCCCCCTCGACCTCCCGAGCCCCCACCACCGTCCCCGTGAAGACCGCAGCCGCCCCCCGCACCTGATCCTTAGGCTTCAACTGAACACAGGAACACGCACACGCCGCCCCCGGCAGCCCCACCAGAGCAGCAACAACGATCAACACCAACGTGACAGCACGCAACCTCATGCCTCCATCACGTATCACGCCCCCAAGTGGTTCGAGCCCAAGACACGGAACATGTCCCCCACGGGGTGGTGGGACTCCGGCCGAGCCGGATTCGCCATGCCACACGCGGGCCGCCGGTCGTGGCCGGACGGCCCTGACCGGCGACCCGCGTGCGGCCTTGACCGGTGACGACACGGACCTGAGCGGTAAGGGACACAGACCCAACCGGTGAGGACACGGACCCAACCGGTGAGGACACACTCCCGACCGGTGAGGCACGGACCCGAGCGGTAAGGGACACGGACCCGACCAGTGAGAACACGCCCCGACCGGTGAGAACACGCCCCGACCAGTGAGAACACGGACGGTCTGACCGGTGACGACACGGACCCGAGCAGTGAGAACACGCCCCGACCGGTGAGAACACGCCCCGACCGGTGAGAACACGCCCCGACCGGTGAGAACACGGACGGTCTGACCGGTGACGACACGGACCCGAGCGGTAAGGACACGGACTTGACCGGTGAGGACACGCTCCACCGGTAAGGACACGCACCCGACCGGTGAGAACGCGGACCCGACCGGTGAGGACACGGACCCCCGCTGGGGAGTAGCCCCCCGCGGGGGGCGTCGACGTGCGTTGATGAATACGCCGAGAACCGGGTGGGCTGTGGTCGACACGGTGGGAATCGACGACGGGTGGGTCCATCCGCCTCAGCCGGAGAAGGGTTCGACGTCGTTGATCTCCTGACGTCTGTTGACGTCGCTACAACGGTGACGCCGTGACATCGGGCGGGTTCCAGTATTTGTCTCAACACTCCTGGTATGTGATGGGGCGTGGATTTGGGAGACGGGAACGCCGTCGTCGTACGGCGACGCCAGCGTCCCGTCGCCTCACCAGCGTCCCGTCGCCTCGCCAGCGTCCCGTCGCCTCACCAGAGCCCCATCGCTTCGTCGGAGTCCGTCCTACCGGCGCCGAAGCGGCGGGACGAGGTACGGCGAACACGGCGCCGCCATACGGCGGGACACCGGTCCAACGGAACGCATCGCGGCGGAACGCCATGAGCCCGGCAGGATCGGGGGTGCGGGGGTGTCCCCCGCAGGAGAACAGCCCTTGCGCTTTCCGCGCGAAGCGCGCCCTCCGCAAGGACCATTTCACCGATGCCGCACACACGGCGGGGGTTGCCCACCGTACGACGGCGCCGACTTCGCCGTACAACGTCCCGCCGTCGCGGCGCCGGTTCACTCCAGCCAAAGGGGACGACGGGGAGCAGGGGGCGCGGGTGGGCCCGGATCGCTGGGGGCCGGATCAGTGAGGCGGATCGGTGAGACCCGGATCGGTGGGGTCCGATCTGTGGGTCCGATCAGTGAGGAGCTCGATTGGGGGGTTCTGTCCAGATTGGTGGGTGGGGTGGACTGGTGGGGGTGGGGTGGGCGGGATACTTGGGGGGTGTATACCGCTATTCCGCCGATTGTTGCTGCTGGGGCCATGCGGGATTTTTCACAGCCTGAGTTGAGGGCCGGAGAGCTGGTGTTGCGGCCTTGGGCGGTGGGGGATGTCGGGGTGCTGCGGGTGGCGTTCATGGATCCGGCGATCCAATTGTGGAATTTGGAGGGGGAGATCAGTGAGGAGCAGGCGGCTCGGCTGATCACCACGTGGCAGGTGCGGTGGCAGTTGGAGAGCGGGGCGTCGTGGGCGGTCACCGCGGGGCGGGAGGTGCTCGGGCGGGTGGCGTTGCGGACCGTCGAGCTGGGGCTCGGGCTGGGGGAGGTCGCGTACTGGGTGCTGCCGGCCGCCCGGGGACGGGGGGTCGCGGTGCGTGCCGTCACCGAGTTGGCCCGGTGGGCCTTCGACGACCTGGGGCTGCACCGGCTGGAACTGCGTCACTCGACGGCCAACCCCGCGTCCTGCCGGGTGGCCGTCCGCAGCGGCTTCGCCACCGAGGGTCTTCTGCGCAGTTCCCTGCGGCACGCCGACGGCTGGCACGACATGCACCTCCACGGCTTGATCCACCAGCCACCCCATGACGGTGAGGATCGCTGACCGCCAGATGGCGGTAAGGGTCGCCGACCACCAGACGACGGTCAGGAACGCCGACCGCCAGACGACGATAAGAGTCGCCGACCACCAGACGACGGTCAGGAACGCCGACCGCCAGACGACGGTCAGGAACGCCGACCACCAGACGACGGTCAGGAACGCCGACCACCAGACGACGGTCAGGGGCGCTGACCGTCAGATGGCGGGTGGGTGAGCGGGATCTGTCGGGTGTGTGGGGTGGGGCGCTAACGTTTTGGGCTTGGACGTTTTGCGTTTGGGGTCGGTCAGGCTGTTGCTTGTCGTGGGGTGCCTGTTCGTGTTGCTCTCGCCTGGTCGCTCGGTTGCTCAGCCGCCGCCGGTGCCGCGGCTCTGCGAGGAACGGCCGGGCACGCCGCCGCCGGCGGCGTTCGGGGCGGGGCGGAACGTGGGGGACGGGCATACGAACGTCACGGCGGTGGCGATCGGATGGCTCGACCAGCGGGCGGTGGCCGTCAGCGTGGGGCAGGAGGGGACGATACGGGTCTGGTCCCTGCCCACGCTCGCGCCGCTGGGGAAGCCGATCGTCGTGCACAACTCCCCCGCCGAGCTCAAGACGATGATCTTCCAGGGGGCCGAGCTCTCCATCCGTGAGAACTTCGACCCCGTCGCCAAGCTGTACGGCGGCCCGGTGCGGGTGACCGCCGGGGACGAGATCGTGCTGACCGATGTACGCACCGGCCGCCGGGTGCGGCCGCGGATCTACCTCGGTGAGGACAACGGCGTCAACGGGGTGGTCGTGCTGAACGTCCGCGGGCGGCCCACCGCGGTGGTCAACGACGACGGCGGGGACGAGAACGAGCCCGGCCCGGACCCGCTGCGCTTCTTCGACCTGCGCACGGGAGCCATGGCCGAGGGCATCGGCGGTGACTTCGCGACGGTGCGCAAGGTCCTGACGAGGCGCGGGGTCGCGCTCCTCACCCTCGGCCACGACCCCGCCGAGGAGGACGCCGACCCGTCCACCGCGGGCGCGCTCACCCTGTGGGACCCGGTCACCCGCCGCCCGGTCGCGACGATGCCGGGCGACCTGCCGAAGCGGGACGTCGGACGAAGCACCTTCCGCAGGATGTCGCTGGCCACCGGGAACGTGGACGGGCATTCCTACGCGCTGACCGGCGGCGGCGACAACGTCCTGCGGCTGTGGGACCTGGACACCGCCAAGCTGGTGGCCGAGACCGAACCGGCCGGCCACACCGACTGGATCGACGCGATCGACACCACCGACCGGAACGGCACGCCCCTCGCGGTCACCGGCGGCTACGACGGCCGGGCCGTCGTCTGGGACCTGAACTCACGCCGCCGCGACGGCGCGCCGATGACCGACCCCACCGGCCCGATCCACCTGGTCACCACGGGACGCCTCGGCGGCCGGCCCGTCGTCGTCACCCGCGGCGGCGAGCTGCGGATCTGGGACCTGGACTCCCACGCCCAGATCGGCGCGCCGATCCCGGCGGCCGAGACGGCCCAGGTGGTGACGTCCGGCGACCGCATGCTGCTGCTGGGCGAGGCGGGCGGCCGGACCCGGGTGGTGGATCTGGCCACCCGCGCCGAGATCGGCGTCCCGGTGAAGCTGAACGAGCGCCAGCCCGGCCGGTACCTCATGACCGACCTCGACGGACGGCCCGCGCTGGTGGTGGTGGGACGTACGACCCGGGTGTCGGACCTGTCCACCGGACGGCTCCTGCGCAGAGTGCGGCGCGTCGCCTCCGACAGCACCGCCTTCACCGCCGCGCGCCTGCGCTGCGCCCCGGTGATCCTTTCGGGGCGGGGGACGTCGGTGCACATCTGGGATGCGCGCACCGGCAAGGAGGTCGCGCCCCCGCTGACGGGCCTCCGCAAGGGCGCCCTGCAGATCCTGGCCGGGAAGGTCGGCGACCGGCCGATCGCCGTGACCATGGCGGGGGACGGCACCGTGCGGGTCTGGGACCTGACCCGGTCCGTACAGCTCGGCGGCCCCATCGACACCGGCCCGGCGTACGTCCGCCTGGCCCTCGGCCGGTCCGGCGACCGCACCGTGCTGCTCGCCGGGGGCAACGACGAACGCCTGCGCCTGTGGGACCTCGGCCCGCGCGCCGAGCCCGGCTGAGCGCGCGCCCGGGGTCAGTGGGCGCGTGCCTCCTCTGGGAGGTCCAGGTAGAGCTCGATGCGGTCGAAGGCGCCGCTCCAGGCGGACTGCGCGAAGAACTCGCTCTCCTCGGCGGTGCGGAAGCCGCTCTGGTTGACGATCATGCGGGTCTTGCCGTCGAGGTCCTCGAAGAGCACCTCGACCGTGGTGTCCATCCGGTCGCCGTCGGGGCTCCACCCGGTGGAGCTGAGCACCAGCCTGCGCGGCCGGTCGACGATCTGGAAGACGTTGCGCTCGCGGAACGGCGCGTCGCGGTCGCCCCAGGCGAGGATCCATTCCCCGCCCACCCGCGGGTCGCACTCGGCCTCGACGAAGCTCCCGTCGAGGCCGTCCGGGCCGAGGGTGAACCAGATCTTCTGGGCCTCGGCGTCGGTGAAGGCGTCGAAGACGTCCTCGGGGGAATGGTTGAACACGCGCTCCACGCTCAGGTCGTGACTCACTGCCTGTTTCCCTTCTTGCGGTCCAGGTAGGCCTCCAGGCCGTCGAGCCTGCGCTCCCACTGGCGGCGATAGGTGTCGATCCACTGCACGGCGTCCTCCAGGTGGCCGGGGCCGAGGCGGCACGTGCGCACCCGCCCGACCTTCTCGGTGGTGACCAGGCTGGCCTCCTCCAGCACCTGGATGTGCTTCTTGAGGCCGGTCAGGGTCATGCCGAACGGCTCGGCCAGCTCGCTGACGGAGGCCGGCCCGCCGCCGAGCCGCACGAGGATCTCCCGCCGCGTCGGATCGGACAGGGCGGCGAACGTACGATCGAGCAAAGACTGAACCATGTGGTTCACAATAGGCGGTGAGCAGCCAAGAGGTCAACCCACCCAAGGACGCCTCCGCCCGGCCCCGCTCTCTTGGTCAGACGGACGTCGGCATCGGGCCGCCGCGCCAGGTGAGGGTGTCGGAGAACGCGGCAAGCATGTCGAGCTCGCCGTCCCCGGCGTCGGCGTAGGCGCGGTGCAGGTTGAGGACCAGGCGCTCGGCGTCGGCCCAGGCCGCGAACTCCCCGAGGTCGGCGCGCCGGGCGGCGTCCAGCGGGCCGATGCCGTCGCGCAGGCCCTCCCGCGCCGTCTCCGTGACGAAACGGTAGTAGCGCTCGTGCTCGGCCAGCACGCCGGGCAGCGCGTCGCCTCCGGCCGGCGCCCCGTGGCCGGGGACGACGTGCGCCGCCCCGAAGGTGGCGAGCCAGTCCAGTGAGCGGAGCGCGCCCTCGACCGATCCCATGAACACCAGCGGCGTCAGCCCGTGGAACAGCAGATCCCCGGTGAACAGCACCTGCTCCTCGGGCAGCCACGCCACGACGTCACCGGCGGTGTGGGCCGCGAAGCCGGGGTGCACCAGGTCGACGCGCCGCCCGCCGGCGTGCAGGGTCAGGTCGGTGCGCAGCACCACGTCGGCCACCCGGCGCGTCACCGCCCCCCAGTCCGGCACCGGCGCCCAGAACGGCGGGCAGCCGTCGATGACGGTGTCCGCCAGCTGCGCCGCCCGGGTGGCCTCGTGCGCGATGAGCACCGTGCGCGCGGGCAGCAGGCTGTTGCCGTAGGTGTGGTCGCCGTGCTGGTGGGTGTTGACCGCCATCCTCAGCGTGGCGCCGCCGGTGGCCGTGGCCACCGCGTCCAGGAACAGCCGGGTGCGCCGCTCGGTGGCGCAGGTGTCCACCAGCACGACCCCGTCGTCCCCGGCGACGGCCCCCGCGTTGTTGATCCACCACGACCCGTCGGGCTGCACCCACGCGTACACCCCCGCCACGATCTCCCGCAGCTCCGCCGCTCCCGGCGACGTGTCGATCTCCGTGCCCATCGTCCTCACCTCACTAGGCCGTCGTCCCTGCCCCGCGATGATGCCGTACGATCCGGCCCTCCACCTGGCCAACCCTCACATCCCCGGCGCACCGGCGGCACCGCGCGGGTTCCGCGGCCGATTTGCCGAATTCAAGACGACCGGCCATATTCATCCGCATGGCCAGGGTGAGCATGCGCGAAGAGATCGTCGAGGCGGCGCTGGAGCAGTTCCACACGCGGGGCTACAACGCGGCCGGCGTGAAGGACATCACCGTCGCCGCCGGGGTCCCGAAGGGCTCCTTCTACAACCACTTCGACAGCAAGGAGTCCCTGGCCGTCGTGGCCCTGGAGCGCTACGGCGCCAACGTGCGCCTGGGGGACCTGGCCGACCGGAGCGTCGCCCCGCTCCCCCGCCTGCGCGCCCACTTCGAGCTCCTCCGCGACGAGACGGTCCGGCGCGGGTACACCCGCGGCTGCATGTTCGGCAACTTCGGCGCCGAGGTCGCCGACCACAGCGGCCCCGTCCGCGGCGCCGTCCACGACGCCTTCGCCCGGTGGTCCGCCGCGATCGCCGCCACGCTGGCCGAGGCCCGGCAGGCAGGGGCGCTCCCGTCGGGCCTGGACCCGGAGCAGGTCGCCGCCTTCCTGCTCAGCGCCTGGGAGGGCACGCTGCTCCGCGCCCGCGCCGACCGCTCCTCCGAGGCCTTCGACACCTTCTTCACCGTCGCCTTCGGCACCCTGCTGGCCTAGAGCGCGAGGGGCCGCTGTCCAGCCGTGTCCAGGATCGACGACGACGGGGCCCCGGGATTCCGACCATGTGGGCAGACCGGCGCGCGGAAGGTCTTGGCGTGGGCGGGGGCGCCGTTTCCGGGCCATTCGTGACCGGCCGTACGGATGGCGGGTGCCTGGCCCACTTGTGAAAGGTTCAAAGGACGTGAAGCGAAAACTGATCCTACGGCTCCTCGTCGGGGCCGCTCTGGTCGCCGCGGCCCTCGGAGGCTCACCCCTGGCCGCGCACGCGGCGACGCCGTTGCCGGCGCCGACCAACGTGCAGGCGGTGCACGTCGCGGACACCAGCGCCGACCTGTGGTGGCTGCGCGACGGCGCGTCGGCGCAGGACGTGGTGGAACGCAAGGTCGGCGCGGGGTGGCGGGAGTACGCCAGAGGGCTGTTCGGGCAGCTGGCGCTCACCGGGCTCACCCCGGGGACGACCTACACCTTCCGGGTGTACTCGATCCCGGTGTCGGGGCTCGGGTACACCACCAGCGCGCGTTCCGCTCCGGTGTCGTTCACCACCCTGCCCGGGCCGGACACCGTCCCGCCGTCGACGCCGGCCATGCCGACGTTCAGCACCGTCACCACCACGGCGGCCGACATCTTCTGGCCGGAGTCCACCGACAACGTGCAGGTCACCGGGTACCACCTGCAGCAGCTGGTGGACGGCGTCTGGACGAACTTCCGCACCGTCGGGCCGGGCGGCCGCTTCCAGTCGGTGTACGGGCTGTCCCCCGGCACCTCGTACAGCTACGCGGTGATCGCCTTCGACGCCCGGGGGAACGAGTCGGCCCGGTCGGCGACGGGCGTGCTGACGACGCTGCCCGCGACGGCCACCCCGTCCTGCCGGACCCAGGTGATCCCCTACAACCCCGGCTTCACGGCGAACGTCACCATCGTCAACACCACCACGGCGCCGATCGTCGGCTGGACCGTCCGCTTCACCCTGCCGGCCGCGGCGGCCGCCGCCGGCGTCTTCAACGGCGTGCTGACCCGCACCGGGGACGCCGCGACCCTCACCCCGGTCTCGTACACCAACGTGATCCAGCCGGGCGGACAGTTCACCGTGGGCTTCTCCGGGTCGGCCCGCCCGTTCACCCCACCGAGCGGATTCACGTTCGAAGGGGTGCCCTGCACGTCGTGACGCGACCGGCCCGCGCCGTCTCCCGCGCGGGCCACGCGTCACGACACGGACGGCCCGCCACTCGCGCGCGGGCCGTCCGGCGTGGTTATCTTCCCCCATCGACGGTCATCCCCTCGGGCCTGCCGAGCCCTCTCCTGACGTGGCGGCGTGGCGCGTCGCCGAGGTCCGCACCGTGGCGGACCTCGGCCGGATCCTGCGCGGGCTGCGCCGCCGCCATGCCCGCGGTCAGGGCGGCCCCGAGCTCACCTACCGCGAGCTGGCCGCCGCCACCGGCTGGTCGCACGGCATCATCGGGGAGTACCTCTCCGGCCGCATCCTCCCGCCCACCGACCGGTTCGACGTACTGATCGGCCTGCTCGGCGCGAGCCCCGCCGAGCAGGGCGCGCTGGCCACCGCCCGCGACCAGGTGGAGGAGAACCGGCGCGGCTCGGCGCCGGTCGAGCGGCCGGTACCCCGGCAGCTCCCGCTGGACGTGTTCGGCTTCACCGGCCGCGCCGCGCAGCTCGCCGTCCTGGACGCCATGCTGGCCGCGGGCGAACGGCGTCCCGCGGTGGTGATCTCCGCGGTGGCGGGCACCGCGGGGGTCGGCAAGACGGCCCTGGCGGTGCACTGGGCGCACCGGGTGGCCAAGCGGTTCCCCGACGGCCAGCTCTACCTGGACCTGCGCGGCTACGACCCCGGCAGGCCCGTGACGGCCGCCGACGCGCTGGCGGGGTTCCTGCGCGCCCTCGGCGTGGAACCCGCCGACATCCCCGAGGACCCCGGCGAGCGAGCGGCCCGCTACCGCACGCTGCTCGCGGGGCGGCGCATGCTGGTGGTGCTGGACAACGCGTACGGCGCCGACCACGTGCGCCCGCTGCTGCCCGGGATGCCGTCGTGCCTCGTCGTGGTGACCAGCCGTGACGCGCTCACCGGGCTGGTGGCGCGGGAGGGCGCCCGGCGGATCGACCTGGACACCCTCACCCCCGGCGAGGCGGCCGGCCTGCTGAGCACCCTCATCGGGCCACGGGCCGGCGCCGAGCCGGACGCCGCCGCCGCGCTGGCCGAGCACTGCGCGCGGCTGCCGCTGGCCCTGCGGATCGCCGCCGAGCTGGCCACCTCGCGGCCGATGGCGCCGCTGGCGGAGCTGGTCGCCGAGCTGCGCGACGAGCAGCGCCGCCTGGACCTGCTGGACGCCGCCGGGGACCCGCGCACCGCCGTGCGGTCGGTGTTCTCCTGGTCCCACCGCCACCTGCCGGGTGCCGCCGCCCGCGCGTTCGACCTGCTCGGGCTGCACCCGGGCCGGGAGTTCGACATGTACACCGCCGCCGCGCTGACCGGCACGGGGACGGGGCGGGCGGCGGCGCTGCTGGACGAGCTGGCCCGCGGCCACCTGATCGAGCAGGCGGGCCCCGGCAGGTACACCATGCACGACCTGCTGCGGGCGTTCGCGGTGGAGCGCGCGACCGACGGGCAGGCGGCGCTGACCCGGCTGTACGACCACTACCTGAGCACGGCCGCGCGGGCGATGGACACGCTGTTCCCGTACGAGCGCGGCCGTCCGGAGACGCCGCCGCCGCGGACCCCGGCGCCGGCGGTCGGCGAGCCCGGCCAGGCGGCGCGCTGGCTGGACCGGGAACGGCCCGCGCTGGTCGCGGTCGCCGTCGACGCGGCCAGGCACGGCCTGGCGCGGTACGCCGTCGACCTGTCCCGCGTCCTGTGGCGGCACCTGGAGGTGGGCTGCCACTACCAGGAGGCGCTGACGCTGCACGGCGCCGCCGTGGAGGCCGCCCTCGCCACCGGCCACGGCCTGTCGGGGGTGCTGACTAACCTCGGCGGCATCCACTGGTGGCTGGGCGACCACCGCGAGGCGCGGGCCCGGTTCGAGCAGTCCCTGGCGAGCGCGCGGCGGGAGGGCGACGCGGAGGGCGAGGCCCGGGTGCTCGGCCGCCTCGGGCTGGTGCACGAGCGGCTCGGCGACCTGGACGAGGCCCTGGGGGTGCTGCGCGCGGCGCTGGCCATCTACGAGCGGACCGGCAACCGGCACGGGCAGGGCGCACAGCTGGTCAACATCGGCGCCATGTGCCGCAGGGTCGGGCGGTACGAGGAGGCGGCCGAGCATCAGCTGCGGGCCGCCGCGGTGTTCGCCGACCTCGGCGACCTGCGGCTGCGCGGCTACGCGCTGGGCAACCTCGGCGCGCTGTACAGCCTGCTCGGCAGGCACGCCGAGGCGCTCACCCACCTGGACCAGGCGCTCACCGACTGCCGCGCGGGCGGCGACCCGGGCGGCGAGGGCAGCGCGATCGGCACGATGGGCGCGGTGTACCGGCGGCTCGGCCGGTACCCGGAGGCCCTGGACCACCTGCACCGCGCGCTGGCCATCAGCCGTGAGACGAGTGACCGCAACCTGGAGCTGGAGACGCTCAACACCCTAGGTGAGACGCTGGGCCTCATGGGCCAGCCCGACTCGGCGCTGGCCCGCCACCGGGCCGCGCTGGCGCTCGCCGAGCGGACGGGCGACCGGTACGAGCACGCCCGGGCGCTGGACGGCATCGCGCACGTCCTGTCCGGCATCGGCCGCGCCGCCCAGGCGCGGGAGCACTGGCGGGCGGCGCTGGCCGCCTACCAGCGCCTCGGCGTGCCCGAGGCGAGCCGTGTGCTGGCCCGCCTGGGCGATCCGCCGATTCCTACGCCTTGACCTCGCGGAGCCGTCCCGTCTCGACCTCGTAGACGAAGCCGCGGATCGAGTCCTTGCGCGGGATGAACGGGTCGGCCTTGATGCGGGCGATCGACTGCAGGACGTCCTCCTCCAGGTCGGCGAACGCCTCGGCGGACCAGTCGGGCTTGATGCCGAGCTCGTCGTGGATGCTCTCCTTGAACCCGTCGTCGGTGAAGGTCAGCATGCCGCAGTCGGTGTGGTGGATCAGGATGATCTCGCTGGTGCCCAGCAGCCGCTGGCTGATGACGAGACTGCGCCGTTCGTCGGCCGTCACCACGCCCCCGGCGTTGCGGATGACGTGGGCGTCGCCCTCGCTGAGGCCGAGCACCCCGTAGACGTTCAGCCGGGCGTCCATGCACGCCACGACGGCGACGCCCTTGGCGGGTGGCAACGGCAGCTCCCCCTTGTCGAAGGACGCGGCGTAGCGCTCGGCGTTGGCCAGCAGCTCATCGGTGACGCTCATGCGATCTCCCTTCTGCGTGGACCTTTCCCACCCTTTACCAATAATTCCTACTTAGTCAATAGGTAATACCCCGGGCGTCGAGGGATCGAACATGCTCGGCGGCGGCGAGGTAGCGGCGGGACAGGTCCGGGCGGTGGGCGGCGAGATCGTCCAGCTCGGCGCGGTCGCGTTCCAGGGCCTCGGCCAGGAGCATCGCGCGGCCGCGCTCCAGGGCGAGCGCGGCGGACGGGACGTCGCCGGAGCGGGCGGCGGCCAGGGCGGCGCCCGCGGACAGCCCGGTGAAGCTGAGCAGCCAGGTCTGCTTGTACGAGCGGCCGGCCTGCGTGCGGTAGAGGCGGTCGGCGGCCCGCCAGGCGAAGCCGTACGCCTCGCTCGCCTCGGCGAAGGCCCGCCGCTCCAGCGCCCACCTCCCCCAGTTCTCCGCCGCCATCAGCGCCCCCTCCACCCCCGCCTCCAGGCCGTGCTCGCAACAGGTGCGGAACAGCCCGGCAGCCCGGGGATGATGGGCGGGCTCGCCGTGCTGCAACGTCACCGCGAGGTTGTTCAGCCGCCCGGTGAGGTCGGGCGAGCCCGCGGGGGTCGCCTCGACGGCCGCGGTGAGCACCGCCACCGACTCGGTGAAGTCGTCCCCGTCCTGGAGCACGGCCCACCGGTCCAGCAGGACGTTGCCGAGGTTGGTGAGGAACTTCGGCCGGTACGGCGACCCGGCCGGGCACAGCTCCACCGCGCGGCGGTACGCCTCGACCGCGACGAGCAGGTCCGCCACCTCGATGGCGAACCGCCCCTGCGCGCCGGCGCCCGCGACGCCGTCCTCGGCGGTGCGCTCGTACCGCATCCGGTGGGCGTTGCCGAGGTTGTTCAGGTACCCCGGCAGGTCGGCGGAGCCGGACGGGGTGGCCTGCACCGCCGCCTCGGCCGCCAGCACGCTGGCGTCCAGCTCGGCCGGGCGCCGGGTGCGCTCGTAGCGGTCGAGCCAGAGCATCGACAGGTTGGAGTGCGCGCGGGCGGTGTCCGCCGACCAGGGGTCGCCCTCCCCCGCGGCCTCGGTGAGCAGGTCCAGCGCGGTGTCCAGGTCGTCCAGGTCGCCCAGCCGGTCGTACCGGTCGGACAGGAAGACGCCGAGGTTCCCGAGCCGGGTGCCCCTCTCCGGCGCCCCCTCGGGGGTGCCGCGCAGGGCCGCCTCCGCGGTCTCGATGGCGTCCGTCAGGTCGGCGAGGGCACTGGTGAGGTCGTAGCGGTCGGACAGGGCGACCGCGAGGTTGGACAGGTAGCGGGGCAGCAGGGGGTCGCCGGGGGCGGCGGCCTCGGCGGCGCGGCGGTGGAGCTCGATGGCCCGCTCCAGCAGGTCCGGGTCCGCGGTGGCGGCGTACCCCTCGTGGAACTCGCGGGCCGCGCGGGTGAACTCGGCGGCGGACACGGCTTTCTAGCCCTCGATCCCGGCGGCGCGGGTGAACGCGGTGGCGGACGCGACCCTGCCGATCTCCCGCCGTGCACCTCGGGGTCGGCGATCCTTCCACCGTGGGGACTTGCCCTCCCACCCGTCGTTGCATGATCGTTGAGGGGTTACGGACACCAGGCCCCACGACCGGGAGTGACCCCCTTGAGCCCCCTCCACACCGCCCTGCTGCTGGCCACGGTCCTCACCACCGGCCTGATGGCGGGGCTGTTCTTCGCCTACTCCTTCTCCGTGATGCCAGGGCTCGCCCTTTCCTCCGACCGCGTCCTGGTGGAGACGATGCAGAACATCAACCGGGCGATCATCAACCCCGTGTTCATGCTCCCCTTCGTCGGATCGATCCCCCTGCTCATCGCCGTGGTGATCATGTCCGTGGACGACCCCGCCCTGCCCTGGCTCATCGCCGCCCTGATCCTCTACGTCGTGTCGTTCCTCGTCACCATGGCGGCCAACGTCCCCCTGAACAACCGCCTCGACCAGGCGGGCGACCCGGAGCACATCCCCGACCTCGCCGCCGTCCGCCGCGGGTTCGAGCCCAGATGGGTCACCTTCAACCTGGTCCGCACCTCCGGTCACACCGCCGCCTTCGCCTGCGCGGCCTGGGCCCTGACGTTCGCCTGACCGGCGCCGCCGGCCGCCTCGGCTCACCCGTGGTACCGGACGTGCAGGGCCCGGATGTCCTCGGTGAGGTCGTCGACCGGGCCCTCGACCTTCACGCGAAGGGCGATCCGCCCGGCGGGGATCGCGGCCACCGGGGACGGCGGGAGGCCGAGCGCGGTGAGCCATTCGACGAGCTGGGTGGAGGAGGCGACGTAGACGATGCGGCCGAGGCCCACCCAGCCGTGGGCGGCGGCGCACATGGGGCAGTGCTCGCCGCTGGTGTAGACGGTGGCGGCGGCGCGTTCCTCACGGGTCAGGTGGGTGGCGGCCCAGCGGGCCAGGGCGAACTCGGGGTGGAGGGTCTGGTCGGCGCCGGTGGTCTCACGGTTGCGGTCCTCGGCCAGCACGGTTCCGTCGCCGCCCACCAGTACCGAGCCGAACGGCTCGTCGCCCGCCTCCAGCGCCTCGGCCGCCAGGGCGACGCACCGCCGCAGGTGCTTGAGCTCCGCTTCGTCCCACATGAGGGTCCTCCTGATCTCGGGCCGCCGGTCCCGGCCATTGTCACAGAACACGCGAAGCACCTATCGTGGCCGATGGCGCCGTCCCGCGCCGGACCTCCTGATCGCGTGCCCACGCCACGCGGCGACGCGGAGGCAGAGGGGATCGATGTCCTCGGGCACCGAAGCCGCGGGCAGGTCGGGTGACCGTTCCCTACGGCGGGGCTCGCACGGCGCGTGGGGTGTGCGTGGCCGCCGCCCCGAGGGATCGACACATGACCGAGCGCAAGCATCTGAAGAGGCTCGTCCGGGCGCGGATGGCCAGAACCGGCGAGTCGTACTCCACGGCGCTGCGCCACGTGGCGGGGGCCCGTGAGCCGCGGCCCTGCCCGGCGGCGCTGCCCGGGTACACCAGGTTCGGTGGCGGCGTCCACCACGACTCCGCCCTGCTGGCCCACGTCCTGGCGCAGGCGGGGGTCGTCTCGCCCGCCACCGGGCGGCCGTACACCGAGGCCGCGCTGGCCGGCCTCGGCGGCGGGATCGGGTTCATGTACGCCGTGTTCGAGTACCGCGGCCACGACCCGATGACGACCCTCGTCACCCAGGCCCACCCCGACCCCATGATCCCCAAGGCGCTGGCCAGGGCCGGGATCCCGTACGAGGCGTCGCGCACCTCGTCCGCCGCCAGAGCCGAGGCCACGCTGCGCGCCACCCTGGCCTCCGGCCGCGCCGCCGTCTGCCGGGTGAACCGCTACGCGCTCCCCTGGCGTCCCGGGTACCCGTTCCCCGACCCGCTGGAGGCCGGCGTGGCCGGGATCGACGGCGACACGGTCCTCCTGGACGACCAGTGCGCCGAGCCGCACGAGCTCCCGATCGCGGACCTGATGACCGCCTGGTCCGCCCTCCCCAAGGCCAGGCACCACATGATCCACGTCACCGGACCGGGCGCGGACGGCGACCCCCGGCGGGCCGCACGCGACGCCGTCGCGGAGACGGTGGCGAAGATGACCGGCCCCGTCCTCGGCAACTCGTTCGACGTCAACTTCGGCCTGAGCGGCATGCGCAAGCTGCGCGCCCAGCTGGCCGACACCAAGGGCCGCCAGGGCTGGTCCCGCCGCTTCGCGAACCCGCGGGCGTTCTTCACCGCCATGACCCGCCTGCACGACTGCCTGGAGATCGAATACGGCGCCCCCGGCGCGATGCGCCCCCTGTACGCGGACTTCCTCGACGAGGCCGCACCCCTGCTGGACGGCCCGGCGGCGAGCGAGGCCGCCGCCCTCTACCGGGAAGCAGGGCGAATCTGGTCGAAGATCGCGTCCGACGCCCTCCCCCCGGAGTTCGCCCCCTACCACGAGCTGATCACCGAGTCGCAGGAACTCCTGCTCACCGAAGGCGCCCGCGCCACCCCCCGCCTGCGCGAGCTGCGAGACGGGTCGGCCGCCCTGACGAAGGAGTACGGCGACACCGACCCCCTGGGCCCGGCGGGCCGCGCCGACCTGCTGGCGTCACTGGCGGACCAGGTGGCCCAGGCCGTACACGTGGAAGAGGAGGCGCTACGCCTCCTGACGGAAGGGAGAGCCGATGTCTGAGCCCGCTCAGCCGGCACATGGAGCTCGCGCCACCGGTGGGGCGAGCTGGCGGATGGCGTTGTCCGCCACGCTGCACTGTCTCACCGGGTGTGCCATCGGGGAGATCCTGGGGATGGTGATCGGGACCGCGTTCGGGTGGTCCGATCCGGCGACCGTCGTCGCGGCCGTGGTGCTGGCCTTCTTCTTCGGGTATCTGCTCACGTTGCTGCCGTTGCGGCGGGCGGGGGTGAGCTGGGGTGACGCGATCAAGCTGGCCCTCGCGGCGGACACCGTCTCGATCGCCGTCATGGAGATCATCGACAACGGGATCATGCTGGTCATCCCGGGGGCCATGGACGCCGGGCTGACCACCCTGTTGTTCTGGGGGTCCCTGGCGGTGTCCCTGCTGATCGCCTTCCTCGTCACCACGCCCGTCAACAAGTGGATCATCGGGCGGGGGAAGGGGCACGCCGTCGTGCACGCTCACCACCACTGAGCAAAAGGTCTTCATCCGTCCGCGACCCGGTGAAAGTTGCATGCGCCCGGCGGCGTCCTGACAGGTCACGACGGCAGGGCGGTGGCGGCGGTTGCCGGGCGGGACGGGGGCGGGCACCGTGGGCCGGGTCGTCGAGGGAGGTTGGGCATGCGTAGCAGACTGCTCAAGGTCACGGTGATGTCGGCGTTGCTCGCCGCGGCGGCGGTGCCGATGACGGGGCCGGCGCAAGCGGACACGGGGCCGCGGCTCACCGTCGATCCGGCCGCCGGAAGGCATCCGATCAGCCCGTACATCTACGGGATGAACTTCACCGACGAAGGACTGGCGGCCGAGCTGCGGCTGCCGGTGCGGCGGTGGGGCGGGAACGCGACGACGCGGTACCACTATCTCTACGACACCACGAACCGCGCGTCCGACTGGTTCTTCGAGAACATCTCCGAGGAGAACGACCATCCGGAGAACCTCCCGAAGGGATCGTCGACGGACGAGTTCGTCGACCAGGACCGGCGCACGGGGACCAGCTCGATCCTCACCGTGCCGCTGATCGGCTGGGCGCCGAAGGCGAGGGACGGCTCCTGCGGCTTCTCGGTCACCAAGTACGGCCCGCAGCAGCGCACCGACGAGTGGCGCCCCGACTGCGGCAACGGCGTCAAGCCGGACGGCACCAACATCACGGGCAACGACCCGCACGACACCAGCGTCGAGGTGGGCCCGCAGTACATCAAGGACTGGCTGCGTCACCTCACCCGCACGTACGGCACGGCCGCGCGCGGCGGGGTGAAGTTCTACAACCTGGACAACGAGCCGGACATCTGGCACTCCACCCACCGCGACGTGCACCCCCTCGGCGCGAGCGCCGCCGAGCTGCGCGACCAGGCGTACAAGATCGCCGCCGCGGTGAAGACCGCCGACCCGGGCGCCCAGACCCTCGGCCCGGTCGGCTGGGGCTGGACGTCGTGGGACTACTCCGGCCTGGACCAGGAGACCTGCTCGCGCACCGGCTGCTGGGGCGACCCGCCGGACCGGGCCGCGCGCGACGGCCTGCCGTTCACCGCGTGGTACCTGCGCGAGATGAAGAAGTACCAGGACACCTACCGCAAGCGCATCCTGGACTACTTCGACATGCACTTCTACCCGCAGGCCCCGGGCGTCGCGTTCGGCAACGGCAACGACCCGGCGACCAACGCGCTGCGCCTGCGCTCCACCCGCGCGCTGTGGGACCCGGCCTACACCGACGAGAGCTGGATCGGCACCCAGGTCCGGCTGATCCCCCGGATGAAGGATCTGATCACCGCGCAGTACCCCGGCACCAAGACGGCGATCACCGAGTACAACTGGGGCGCCCTCGACTCCATGAACGGCGCGCTCACCCAGGCCGACATCCTCGGCATCTTCGGCCGCGAGGGCCTGGACCTGGCCACCCTGTGGTCCCCGCCGTCGGCGGCCCAGCCCGGGGCGTACGCGTTCCGCATGTACCTCAACTACGACGGCGCGGGCTCCCGCTTCGGCGACGTCTCGGTCAGCTCGGCCAGCGCCGACCAGGGCGCCCTCGCGGTGTACGGCGCCCGCCGCACCCGCGACGGCGCGCTGACCCTGATGGTCGTCAACAAGAGCGCCACCGACCTGACCAGCCCGGTGAGCATCGCCGGCGCCCGCCGCGGCACCGCCGCCGCCTACCAGTACTCGGCGGCCTCCCCGTCCGCCATCGTCCGCGCCGCCGACCAGCCCATCGCCACCGGCGGCACGTTCACCCGCACCTTCCCCGCCGGATCCGTCACCCTGCTCGTGGTGCCGAGGTCCGTCGTCTGACCGAGCGGCGTCCCGGGGTCCGCCGCGGCGGACCCCGGGACGTGTGCCCGCGCGGGCGACACATCCCTCACCCTCCCCGGGTCCCGGCCGCCTGATGTTGACCAGAAAACCCACATTTCCTACTATGTAAGTGGGTTTTACTGGGAGGCCTCTTGAGCACGCAGATCCACCTCGCCGCGCACTTCCCCGGGGTCAACAACACCACCGTCTGGTCCGACCCCCGCTCCGGCAGCCAGATCGACTTCGACTCCTTCCGGCACCTCGCCGAAACGGCCGAACGCGGAAAATTCGACTTCTTCTTCCTCGCCGAGGGCCTGCGGCTGCGCGAGATGAAGGGCCACATCCACGACCTGGACGTCATGGGCCGGCCCGAATCGCTCACCGTGCTGGCCGCGCTGTCCGCCGTCACCACCCGCCTCGGGCTGGCCGCGACGGTCAACTCCACCTTCAACGAGCCGTACGAGGTGGCACGGCGCCTCGCGACGCTCGACCACCTCAGCGGGGGCCGGGCCGCGTGGAACGTCGTGACCAGCTGGGACGCGTTCACCGGTGAGAACTTCCGGCGCGGCGGCTACCTCGCCGAGGCCGACCGCTACACGCGGGCCGCCGAGTTCCTGCAGACCGCGCGGGAGCTGTGGGACTCCTGGACGGACGACGCGGTGGCCGCGGACCCGGCCACCGGGGAGTTCCTGCGCGAGGACGGCGTCACCCCGTTCCGGCACACCGGGAAGCACTTCGACATCCACGGCCTGTTCGGCACGCCGCGCGGCCCGCAGGGACACCCGGTGATCATCCAGGCCGGGGACTCCGACGAGGGCCGTGAGTTCGCCGCACGGTCCGCCGACGTCATCTTCAGCAGGTACGGCCACCCCGAGGAGGGCCGCGCCTTCTACCGCGACGTCAAACGCAGGCTCGCCGCGTACGGCAGGCGGCCGGAGGACCTGAAGATCCTCCCCGCGGTCACGTACGTCCTCGGCGACACCGAGGCCGACGCGGCCGAGCGCGCCACGGAGATCCGGCGCGCCCAGGTGAGCCCGCAGAACGCCATCGTGTTCCTCGAGGGCGTCTTCGGCCGGGACATGTCGGCGTACGACCCCGACGGCCCGCTCCCCGACGTGGAGCCCGAAGCCGGCGAGGGGGTGTCCAAGGGCCGCGCGCAGTTCCGCGGCGACCGGGCCGCGGTCGCCGCCAAGTGGCGGGCGGTCGCGCACGAGAAGAACCTCACCATCCGCGAGCTCGTCATCGAGATGTCGGCGCGGCAGACCTTCATCGGCACCGCCGCGTCGGTCGCCGAGCAGATGCACGCCTTCGTGCGGACCGGCGCCGCCGACGGCTTCATCTTCGTGCCGCATCTGACGCCCGGCGGCCTGGACGAGCTGGTGGACAAGGTGGTCCCCCTGCTGCAGGAGAAGGGCGTGTTCCGCGCCGACTACACCGGCACCACCCTGCGCGACCACCTGGGTCTCCGACCCCCCACGAAGGAGGCGTCATGACGCTGCACCTGGCCGTCGCCCTGGACGGCGGCGGCTGGCACCCCGCCGCGTGGCGCGCCGAGGGCGCTAACCCCGACCGGCTGTTCACCGCCGGCTACTGGGCGGAGCTCGTGCTGGAGGCCGAGCGCGGCCTGCTCGACTGGGTGACGTTCGAGGACTCGCTCGGCCTGCAGTCCTCGCGGCCGGACGCCCTCGACGGGCGCCGCGACCAGGTCAGGGGACGTCTGGACGCGGTGCTGCTGGCCTCGGCCATCGCGCCGCTGACCAGCAGGATCGGCCTGGTGCCCACCACGAGCGTCACCCACACCGAGCCGTTCCACGTCGCCATCGGCATCGCCTCCCTCGACCACGTGAGCCGGGGACGGGCGGGCTGGCGGCCCCGGCTGTCGGCGCGGCCGGACGAGGCGGCGCACTTCGGCCGCCGCGCCTTCCCCCGGCTCGACCTCGCCGACCCGGCCGTAACGCGCCATGTCGAGCGCCTCTTCGGCGAGGGCGCCGACTTCGTGGAGGTGGTGCGCCGGTTGTGGGACAGCTGGGAGGACGACGCCGAGATCCGCGACGCGACGACCGGCCGCTTCGTGGATCGGGGCAAGCTGCACTACATCGACTTCCAGGGCGAGTGGTTCGGCGTCAAGGGGCCGTCCATCACCCCCCGCTCCCCGCAAGGCCAGCCGCTCGTCACCGCGCTCGCGCACGACGCCCTCCCGTACGACTTCGCGGCCCGCACCTCCGACGTCGTGTACGTCACCCCCCGCGACAGGCGGGACGCGGCCACCGTCGTCGGCGAGGTGCGCGCGGCGGAGGCAACGGCCGGACGCACGGGGCCGCCGCTGAAGGTGTTCGCCGACCTGGTGGTGTTCCTCGGCGGCGCCGGCCGCAAGGCGCGGCTGGACGAGCTGGACGGGGCCGAGTTCGTCTCCGACGCGCACATTTTCGAGGGCACGCCGCAGCGGCTCGCCGACCTGCTGCTCGACTGGCGGGAGTCCGGCCTCGACGGCTTCCGGCTGCGGCCGGGCACGCTGCCGCACGACCTGTCGGCCGTCACCCGCGGCCTGGTACCCGAGTTGCAGGCCAGGGGCGCCTTCCGCCGGGCGTACGAGACGGCCGACCTGCGCGGCCGCCTCGGCCTGGAACGGCCGCCGAGCCGTTACGTGAAGGCCTCATGACGCGGCACGGCTTCCGGAAGGAGATCCACCGGCGATGAAGTTCCTCGCCCTCACGCTCGCGTTCCACCTCCCGCACCCGCGGACCGGGGAGCTGACACCGGTCACCGAGAGGTTCCGCGAGGTCGCCGCCGCCGCCGTGCTCGCCGAGGAGCTGGGCTTCGACGGCTTCGCCTTCGGCGAACGGCACGAACGGCCGTTCCTGTCCTCGTCCCCGCCCGTGGTGCTGAGCCACGTCGCCGCGCTCACCTCGCGGATCCGGCTGTTCACGGCGGTGACGACGCTCAGCCTGCTCGACCCGGTCCGGGCGTACGAGGACTACGCGACCCTGGACCACCTGTCCGGCGGACGGCTGGACCTGATGATCGGCAAGGGCAACGGAACCGCGCAGGCGGAGCTGTTCCACGTGACCGAGCAGGACCAGTGGGACCGCAACCGGGAAGGCTACGAACTGTTCCGGCGGCTCTGGCGGGAGGACACGGTCACCTGGTCGGGCCGCTACCGCCCGTCACTGCGGAACGCCGAGGTGCTGCCCCGGCCGTTGCAGCGGCCCGTCCGGGTCTGGCACGGCAGCGCGACCAGCAAGGAGTCGGTGGACCTCGCCGCCAGGCACGGCGACCCGATCTTCTCCGCCAACGTCACCCACGCGGTCGAGCCGTACGCCGAGCTGGTGCGGTACTACCGGGAACGCTGGGAACACTACGGCCGCGACCCCGCCGGCGCGCTGGTCGGCGCGGGCAGCGCCGGGTACTACTGCACGCCGAAGTCCCAGGACGCGATCGAGGAGTACCGGCCGGTGTTCGACGCCCGGCTGCGCCTGTTCGCCGCGCGCGGCATCGACCCGGTGTTCCCCACCCTGGAGGACGCCCTCGAACGCAGCTCCCTGCTCGTCGGCAGCCCTCAGCAGATCATCGACAAGGTGCACCGGTACCACGACCGGCTGGGCCACGAGGTGATGCACCTGTCCGCCGAGCCCGACGGGCTCCCCGCCGACCGGTACCGCGCCTCCCTGGAGCTGTTCCAGAACGAGATCGCCCCCGTCCTGCGCAAAGAGATCCCGAGCAGGCCGCTATCCCCGGGAGGACCCTCATGACCCGGTTGTCCATCCTCGACCTGGCGCCCGTCGTCTCCGGCGGCACCGCCCGGGACGCGGTGCGCAACACCGTCGACCTGGCCCGGCGGGCCGAACGGGCCGGCTACCACCGGTACTGGCTCGCCGAGCACCACCTCGCCGAGGGCGTGGCGAGCTCGGCGCCCGCCGTGCTCATCGGCGCCGTCGCGGCGGCCACCGAGCGCATCAGGGTCGGGTCCGGCGCCGTACAGCTCGGCCACCAGACCGCGCTCGCGGTGGTCGAGCAGTTCGGCACGCTGGACGCGCTGTACCCGGGCCGGATCGACCTCGGCCTCGGCCGGTCGGGGCAGCGCACCAAGGAACTGCGCGCCGCCGCGGGCTCGCCACCCCCGGCCGTCCCGGCCGTCCCCGCCGAGCCACGGGTCGTGCACGGCCTGCTGATCCCGCCGCCGTTCTCCTACGCCTCGCTGGCGGGCTCGCCGCTGTTCCGGCTGCACGCCTCCCTGCTGCAGCAGCCGGGGGCCGAGTCGCCCGACTTCGCCGAGCAGGTGGACGACATCCAGGCGTTCATCGCCGGTTCCTACCGGTCCGCCGAGGGACACGCCGCGCACGCCCAGCCCGGGGAGGGCGCCGAGGTGGAGCTGTGGATCCTCGGCAGCAGCGGCGGGCAGAGCGCGCAGGTGGCCGGGGAACGGGGCTTGCCGTTCGCCGCCAACTACCACGTGGCCCCGTCCGCGGTGCTGGAGGCCGTCGAGGCCTACCGGGACGCCTTCAAGCCGTCGGCGGTGCTGTCCGCGCCGCACGTCATGGTGTCGGCCGACGTCGTGGTGGCCGCCACCGACGAGGAGGCCCGCCGGATCGCCGCGCCGTACGGCCTGTGGGTGCGCGACATCCGCACGGGCACCGGCGCCCCGCCGTTCCCGTCGCCGCTGGAGGCCGCCGCCCACGTGTGGACCGCGGCGGACCGCGAGCTGGTCGCCGACCGCGTGGACACGCAGTTCGCCGGGTCGCCGGGCACCGTCGCGGACCGGCTGCGTGTGCTGCGCGACGCGACCGGCGCCGACGAGCTGCTGGTCACCACCATCACCCACGACCACGAGGACCGGGCGCGTTCGTTCGAGCTGCTCGCCGCCGCGTGGCGGGACTGAGCGGCGGGGCGCCGGGACCCTGAACCCGTCCCGGCGCCCCGCCAGGGGCGTTCCCCCCGAGGTCTCGCGGGTCAGAGCGGGATGTTGCCGTGCCTGCCGCGGTTCTCGGGGATGCTGGAGAAGGCCTCCACCAGGCGGCGGCGGGTGCGGGCCGGGGTGACGACCTCGTCGACCACGCCGAGCGACATGGCGCGGTCGACGCCGCCCGCGATGCGGCGGTGCTCCTCGACCAGCTCGGCGCGCAGCGCGTCGCGCTCGGCCTCGGGGGTGGCGGCGAGGCGCTTGCGGTGCAGGACGTTGACGGCGGGCTCGGCGGCCATCACCGCGACCTCGGCCTCCGGCCAGGCGAACACCGCGTCGGCGCCGAGGGAACGGGAGTTCATCGCGATGTACGCGCCGCCGTAGGACTTGCGGGTGATGAGGGTCACCCGGGGCACGACCGACTCGCCGAAGGCGTGCAGCAGCTTGGCGCCGCGGCGCACCACGCCCTCCCACTCCTGGCCGACGCCCGGCAGGTAGCCCGGCACGTCCACGACGACCAGCAGCGGCAGCCCGAAGGCATCGCACATCCGGACGAAGCGGGCGGCCTTCTCGGCGCTGAGCGAGTCCAGGCAACCGCCCTTGCGCAGCGGGTTGTTGGCCACCACGCCGATGGAACGCCCGCCGAGGCGGCCGAGGCCGACCACCATGTTGGGGGCCCACTTCGCCTGCAGCTCCTCCAGCGCGTCGCCGCCGCCGTCCAGGATGCGGCGCAGCAGCGGGCGGACGTCGTAGGCGCGGCGCGGCCGGTCGGGCAGCAAGCCGATCAGGTCGTGGTCCTCGTCGGCCGCCTCCTCGATGTTGAAGTCGCCGTGGCGGGAGAGCAGGCCGGTGATGCGGCGGGCGTGGAGGTACGCCTCGGCCTCCGAGTCGGTGACCACGTGCACGACGCCGGACTTGCGCGCGTGCACGTCGGTGCCACCGAGGCCCACCATGTCGATGCGCTCGCCGGTCACCATGGAGATGACCTCGGGGCCGGTGATGAACACCTTGCCCTGCTCGGACATGATGACGAGGTCGGTGAGCGCCGGGCCGTACGCCGCCGCCCCCGCGGCCGGGCCGAGCACCACCGAGATCTGCGGGACGCGTCCCGAGGCGCGGATCATCGCCTGGAACATGCGGCCCACCGCGTCCATGGACTCCACGCCGTCGGCGAGCCGGGCGCCGCCGGAGTGCCAAAGGCCGATGACCGGCCGCCGCCGCACGACGGCCTCGTCGATGGCCTGAATGATGTGCGCCACCTCGTTGGTACCGAGCGAGCCGCCCATCATGGTGGCGTCGGTGCAGTAGGCCATCACCGGCGAGCCGCCGATCCGCCCGCGCACCGCGGCCACGCCGCTGCCGTCCGGGGCGTGGATCGGCTCCACCGACCCGTCGTCCAGCAACGCGGCCAGCCGTACCAGCGGCGCCCTCGGGTCGGGCGTCACCTGGGTGATCGTCATCGTCAGCTCCGTTCAGACATGAATGTGAGCACAGCGGTGAGGAGGTTCCTTGGTGCACGGCTCCATGGGTAACGGGCGGACGCGTCCCCTACGTCGCCGACTCGACCCTACCCCGGTCGCCGGGCACGGCGGCAGGTTCCGGACAGATGCTCACATCGCGTCGGGCCACGCCCCGGCGAGCAGCCGCGCGACGGCGGTGTTCAGCACGAGAATGCCGCGCGTGGAACCGGGGTTCAGCCCGGTCAGCTCACGCACTCTCTGCAGGCGGTAGTCCAGTGTGCGGGGGTGGACGTGCAGCGCGGCGGAAGCGCGCAGGCGGTTCATGTCGCAGCCGTAGTAGACGTTCAGAGTGGTCACCAGGTCGGGGCCGGAGGCGAGGCGCCGGGCCACGTCGTGCAGCCACTCGTCGGCCTCGGGCACCTGCGCGGCGCCGAGCTCGACGAAGACGTCGGCGAGGGTGCGGGCGCGGCGCGGGACGTTCTCGATGGGCGAGGCCTCGCTGACCTGCCGCGCCAGGGCGAACGTCGCCGCCAGCGCGTCCAGCCGCCCGGTGGCCGTGCCGACCGAGCAGGGCCGGCCGATCGCCGCGGCGAAGTCCTGCGCCACCGACAGCGCGCGGCCGGTGGCGGGCACGCCGTCGTCGGCGGGCACCAGCGCCACGAACTCCTCGGGGACGGGCCAGGAGAGCGGCATGAGGTGCGTCTTGAGCAGGACCTCCAGGACCTCGTCTCGGGGCCACTCCGTCCGGCGGATCGACCGGCCCGAGACCCGCACCACCGTCACGGTGTAGCGCTCCGGCACGGCCATGCCGAGGCCCGTGACCATCTCGGTCGCGGTCGGCTCCTCGGCGAGCAGCGCCTTGGCCAGCAGCTGGACGCGGGCGGCCATGGGCAGCAGGCGTTCCTGGCCCGCCACGTAGCCGCGGGTGTAGGCGCTCTGCGCGGTCGTCCCGTGCGGCCCGAGCCAGTCGAGCGTCATCATCAGCGCCTCGAGGTCGTCGGGTTCCGCGGCCTCCTGGACCTCGCGCAGCGTGAGCGTGGAGTGGAGCAGGAGCACCCGGCGGTGGGAGGCGAGCGACACGCCCCGCTCGCCGCGCTCCTTGCCCATCGCCGCCATGTGCGCGAGGTCGTCCTCGCTGAACGGCCGGTTGTCCTCGGCCAGCTCGAACGTGCGCCGGCGCAGGAGCACGGCGAAGTCGAACAGCGAGGCGTGCGAGCGGGCGTCGGCGGACATGAGGCGGTAGTCGGCCAGCTGGCTCGTGTACGTCTCGACCGCGCGACGGGCGTTGGCGTCGGCCCGGTCGCGGAGCAGGCGGAAGAACCCTCCCATACCAGAGCCCTCCGTCGGTCAGGGACACGGGCCAGAGACTCATGCTACGCAGCAGGATGGGACGTGTTGCGGCCCGCGAACGGAGTGGGGCCCGGAAAGGGAGTTCTCGCCCGCCGATTATGGGGGGTCACGAATCCCCCAGCGCTCCCACCAGCGAAGGTCCCTCCCCCCTCCCCCACAATTCGTGAGAAATGATGAAACAGCGAACACCCGCTACACCCCCGCCAACCAGTTACCTACTGTTTGTGCTACCCCACCCGGCCGTGACCCCCCGGCCACGACCCACCCGGTTCCGGCCCGGCCAAGGCGGCCCCGCCCGGTACCCGACGGCAAAGAGGCGGCCCGTCCCGGTACCGGACGGCGGCCCCCACCCCGGGCCGCCCCCTTGACGAGATAACCGGGCGCGTCAACCCTCCGCGTTACGGGACGCTACGGATCACGACCCCGACGGATGCCCCAGCGCGTCAACCCTCCGCCCCGCCGGGCGATGAGGCCGTCGCGAGTAGAGCCGGTCGCCCGCCGAAGGCGGCGGCCCCGTCGCCCCGCCGCCTCGTCGGGATCCTCTACCGGCGCCGCGGCGGCGGGACGTGGTACGGCGAACACGGCGCCGCCGTACGGCGGAACACCGAACCCGGTGTGCGCGGGCCCCCGGTGAAATGGTCCTCGCGAAGGCCGCGCTCCGCGCGGAAGGCGCAAGGGCTGTTCTCCTGCGGGGGACACCCCCGCACCCCCGGGCCTGCCGGGCTCATGGTGCACCAACGTGTCCCGTCGGACCGGTATCCCACCGTGCAACGGCACCGAGTTCGCCGTACAACATCCCACCGCCGCGGCGCCGACTAAAAGACCCCGACGAGGCGACGGGGCGACGCCGCCGCCTTCAGGTGCCGAGCTCATGGTGCACCACCGCGACGAGTCCCGCCGAGCCGGTATCCCACCGCACGACGGCGCCGAATACGCCGCACAACATCCCACCGCCGCGGCGCCGACTAAAAGACCCCGACGAGGCGACGGGGCGACGCCGCCGCCTTCAGGTGCCGAGCTCATGGTGCACCACCGCGACGAGTCCCGCCAGGCCGGTATCCCACCGCACGACGGCGCCGAATTCGCCGTACAACGTCCCACCGCCGCGGCGCCGGTAAAGGACCCCGACGAGGCGGCGCGGCGACGGCGCCGCCGCGTTCAGGTGCCGGGCTCATGGTGCACCACCGCGACAGGTCCCGTCGGGCCGGTATCCCGCCGTGCAGCGGCGCCGAATTCGCCACACCACGTCCCACCGCCGCGGCGCCGACTAGACGACCCCGACGGGGCGCGGGGCGGCGCCGCCCCGCGGGTGAGGTTCCGCCAAGTGGTGTGATTTCTGCGGCCGTGATCATGAATTCGCCGCCCCCGGTGTCAGGCGGCCGGCCATCGACACCCTTCACGAAGATCCCCAGGAGTTACCCCACTACCGGGGACGTCATCCGCCCGCGTTCACCGCCTGCTCCCGCATACTCCCACGCGCTCACCGCCTGCACGCGCTCGATTCCGTGAGAATCGTCGCTAGCGTGCCGCTGCCACGGATTCCCAGGGGATGGCGGCGACGGTAGGATTTCATCCTCTGATGAGTTCTGGTGGAGAGGTGGTCGGGATGCGTAGGGCGCCTGCGGCGGTTGGAAGTGTGCTCTTTTTTGTCGCTGCGCCTGGGACCGTGGCGGTGTTGGTGCCGTGGCTTATCACGGGATGGCGGGTGGCGGAGTTGCCGGGGGTGATCGGTTGGGTGACGGGGGCGCTCAGGGGGCTCGGTGGGGGGCTTGTGCTTGTGGGGCTGGTGGTGGTGGTGGATGCGTTTGTGCGGTTTGTTCGGGAGGGGTTTGGTACGCCGATGCCGGCGGCGCCGCCCGAGCATCTTGTCGTCGGCGGGCTGTACCGCCACGTGCGCAATCCCATGTATGTGGGAGTGCTCGCGGCAATCTTGGGCCAGGCACTACTGCTCGGCCGGTTCTCCCTGATCTGGTATGCGGCGGCAGCCTTCGCGGCGACCTTCGCTTTTGTCCGTCTTCACGAGGAGCCCACCTTGCGCCGTACCTTCGGTGCGGAGTACGAGGAGTACCGCGCGGCCGTGCCCGGCTGGTGGCCCCGGCCCAGCCCGTGGCGTGGCGGAGCCGGACGGGTATGACGCTTCTTTCGGACGCGTCGGACGAGGATGCGCGCGGGCCGTACGTTCATATGGAGCTTTTTCCGGACATCGGATGAAGATGCGGGCGTATCGCGCGGGCCGTGCGGCATATGACGCTTTCCCGGGGGACCGGCAGACCCTAGGGTGATGCCTCACATCTGCAACGCCGAGACGATCGAAGAGGTGGGCCGTGCGCCCGCGTGCACTGGGGCCGGGAGAGCCTGAGCGGATAGGTGGCTACCGGCTGACGGGAGTGCTCGGCGAGGGGGGTCAGGGCGTCGTCTATCTCGGCGAGGGTCCCTCGGGTGGGCAGGTCGCGGTGAAGGTGCTGCATTCGAGGGCGGCGGCGGACAGCGAGAGCCAGCGGCGGTTTCTGCGCGAGGCGGAGACCGCGCGCAGGGTCGCGCTGTTCTGCACGGCCCGCGTGCTGGACGCGGGCACGTCCGACGACCGTCCCTATGTGGTGAGCGAGTACATCCCGGGCGTCTCGCTGGCGGAGGCCGTCGCGACCGGCGGGCCGCGCGGCGGCAGCGGGCTGCAGCGCCTGGCGGTGGCCACGGTGACCGCGCTGGCGGCGATCCACCGGGCGGGCATCGTGCACCGCGACTTCAAGCCGAGCAATGTGATCCTCGGCCCCGAGGGGCCGGTGGTCATCGACTTCGGCATCGCCCGCGAACTCGGCCACGCCACCACGTCCTCCGGCCTGATCGGCACCCCCGCCTACATCTCCCCCGAGCAGCTCGCCGGTCAGACCCCGGGCACGGCCTCCGACCTGTTCAGCTGGGCCGCCACGATGGTGTACGCCGCCACCGGCCACCTCGCCTTCCCCGGCGCGACCATCCCCACCCTGCTGTTCGCCATCTCCACCGCGGACCCCGACCTGACCGGCGTCCCCTCCGACCTCCACTCCCTCCTCGCGTCCTGCCTGGCCAAGGACCCCGCCATCCGTCCCACCGCCGCCCAGGCCCTCCGCCATCTCACCGGCGAGGACATCCCCACCGCACCCGTCTCCGGCCCCCCGCCGGCAGCCGGCCCCGCACAAACGATCCCCGCCACCCCACACCCGGCCACCGCGACCTCCCGGCTCCACCCCGACCCGGTTCCGGGCACGCCGACCTATCCCGTCCGCGGCGGGCCGGAT
This sequence comes from Sphaerisporangium aureirubrum, assembly GCF_042658925.1. Taxonomy (NCBI): domain Bacteria; kingdom Bacillati; phylum Actinomycetota; class Actinomycetes; order Streptosporangiales; family Streptosporangiaceae; genus Sphaerisporangium; species Sphaerisporangium aureirubrum. The sequence continues at coordinate 11,569 of NZ_JBHSRF010000044.1, read as the reverse complement.
CCGGCCACGCCGACGCGCCCGGCGGACGGCGCCGTTCCGTCGCCGTCGGCGGAGCGTACCCGCTCACCCGCCACGCCGGGCGCCACCGCCGCCGAGGCGGACACCACGCGGCGGGCCGGGCGGCGGCCGGCGCGGCGGCGGCTGCTGTGGCCGGTCGTCGCCGTCGGAACGGCGCTGGTCGTCACGGCCGGGGTGCTGGTGCTGCGGCCCGTGCTCACCGGCCCCGGGGACGGGGCGCCGAGCGGTGGGACCCTGCTGTACGGCGACGACTTCGGGGACCGGGGGAACTGGGACGGGTACACGTTCAACCCCGGCGCGAGCGGGGACGAGCGCACCACCCACGGGTACGAGATCGAGCGCGGCGTCTACTCGATCTACGCCGACAAGGACGACCCGTTCGGCGCCGCCCTGTCCCCCGTGCCGCCCAAGAACCCGCCGTCCGCACCCGAGCGGAACGTGCTGATCGGCGTGACCACGCAGGTACGGGAGGGCTCCACGGGCCGCGCCGCCTACGGACTGCTGTGCCGCTGGGACGAGGACACCCCGAACGGCTACCTCTTCCTCCTCGGCCTCGACGGCACGGCGCGCGTCGTCAGGAACGCGCAGGGCACCCGCCTCGACCTGGTGCCCCCGGTCAAGGTCGCCGCACCCCGCCCGGGCCAGGACATCCGCCTGCAGGCACGCTGCGACGGATCCGGCACCGCCACCCGCCTCACCTTCTGGGTCGACGGCACCCGGGTACTGGAGACGGCCGACCCCACGCCTCCGGCGGACGGCCCGCACAGCCAGGCCGGGCTGGTGGCGCAGGTCCCCGAGGCCGGCGGCGGCACCGTCACGGTGTCCTTCGACGACTTCAGCGTCCGCCGGGCATCGTGACGCCCGGCCGGGCCTGGGAGACCCGGCCGGACGCCTCGCCACCGCGAGGCACCGGGGTCAGCCCTGCCCCTGGGTGATGTTCACCATCCAGCCGGTGCCGAAGCGGTCCACGCAGGCGCCGAACTCGTCGCCCCACATCTGCTTCTCCAGGGGGACCGAGACGGTGCCGCGCTCGGACAGCTTCTCCCAGTAGCCGCGGAGCTCGTCGCCGTCGTCGCCGCTGAGGCTGACCGTGATGGTGTTGCCGGGGGTGTGGTCCATGCCGGGCGGGGTGTCGGAGCCCATGAGGGTGTAGCCGCTCGGGGTCTCCAGCATGGCGTGCATGATCTTGGTGGCCAGCTCCGGCTCCTGGGCGCCGGACTCGCCGAAGGTGTGCAGGGACAGATCGCCCCCGAAGACGGAGCGGTAGAACTCCATGGCCTCGCGGGCGTCGCCGGCGAAGCTGATATAGGGGTTGAGGCGAGAAGGCATGAGATCTCCCTGTCGTGTCATGTCGTGTCCGAGCCTGACCCGCCCACACTAGCGACGGCCACCGACAAGACCGGGTCTCCGGCGCCGGGCGAGCCGCCCCGATCATCGGAAGAAACACTCCGGGCCCCCGGCGAATAAAAATACACCTAGGTGTTAATCGCCCCCAAGGAGTACCTGTCCAGAGGTCTCCATTGACGCGTCACAGGCGGAAGAACAGCATTGCCGCGTGGGGCACAACCCTCTCCGACCTGGAGGTTCATAGCAGAGCGCATGTTTTTGGCGTGCCATCACCGCCGGACGAGATCCTTTGATTCATTACTCGGTGGCCACGCTTCCAAAAACGCGATCCCGCGTTCCTGGCGCAATGAATCATGCCCCACCATCCGTTTCCTTCGGTCATTGGACGAAGGCCGGATCTTCCGCGAAAACTTTCACTCGCACGAGAAAAACGTGTGGAGGCCCCCTGATGTACCACCACCGCCATCCCGTCATTCGATATGTCTCCCTTCGCCGCCGACGAGGCCCGGGAAGGACGTCGTTCCTCGTCGCCTGCGCGACGATGCTCGTCCTCGGTGGAGTGGTCGCCGCCCCTGAAGCCCGCGCGGCCGTCCCGTTCGAGGTCGAGAGTCTCAACGGCAGTGGTAACAACGTCGCCAACCCCACCTGGGGGCAGGGCGGCACCGCCTACTCACGGGTGGCGCCGGCCCGGTACGCCGACGGGGTGAGCGCCCCGCGTACGGGGCCCAACAGCAGATTCATCAGCAACCGCCTCTTCAACGACATCCACCAGAACATCTTCTCCGAGCGGCGGGTCACCCAGTGGGGCTTCACCTGGGGCCAGTTCCTCGACCACACGGTCGGCCTGCGCGACGCCGCCGGCCCGACGGCGACCGCGGCGAACATCCCCTTCAACAGCGCCGACCCGCTGGAGACGTTCGCCAACAACCTGGGCGCCATCTCGTTCACCCGGTCGGCCGCCACCGCGGGCACGGGCACGAACGCGTCCAACCCGCGCCAGCAGACCAACACCATCGGCACCTACCTCGACGCGTCGACCGTCTACGGGGAGAACGACACGCGGCTCGAATGGCTGCGCGAGGGCCCGGTGGACGGCAACCTCGCCAACAACGGCGCCCGCCTGCTGCTGCCCGGCAACTACCTGCCCCGGCGCGACAGCAGGGGCAACGCGGCGTCCGCCCCCGCCTCGGACGTGGACGGCAGGCTGCGGGCCAGCCCGGCGAGCGCGATGGTGGCCGGAGAGGCGCGGGTCAACGAGAACATCACGCTGACCGCGACCCACACCCTGTTCGCGCGCGAGCACAACCGGATCGTCGCGCTGCTGCCGAGCTCCCTGTCCGAGGAGGACAAGTTCCAGATCGCCCGGCGCGTGGTCATCGCCGAGGTGCAGTACGTCACCTACAACGAGTTCCTCCCCACCCTGGGCGTCGCCCTCCCGTTGTACGCCGGTTACCGCCCGGCGGTGAACGCCAACCTCTCCAACGAGTTCGCCACGGTCGGCTACCGGGCGCACAGCCAGATCCACGGCGAGGTCGAGGTGGAGGCCGACGCCGACCGGTACACCGCCGCCCAGCGGGACGCGCTGGAGGCCCAGGGCGTCGAGATCGAGGACCTCGGCGACGAGGTGGCGCTCGCGGTGCCGCTCAACGTGGCCTTCTTCAACCCCGACCTGGTGCCGGCGCTGCAGCTCGGCCCGCTGCTGCAGGCCATCGGGCTGGAGGCGGAGTACAAGAACGACGAGCAGATCGACAACCAGTTGCGCAGCGTGCTGTTCCAGGTCCCGGTGGCGGGCAACCCCGAGTGCCTCGACGGTCCCACGCTGCCCCAGTGCTTCCGGGGCGTCGTCGACCTCGGCGCGATCGACGTCGAGCGCGGGCGCGACCACGGGATGCCGTCGTACAACCAGATGCGGCAGGCGTACGGGCTGGCACCGCGGACCAGCTTCACGGCGATCACCGGAGAGAGCACCGACGCCTTCCCCGCCGACCCGGCGCTGACGCCCGGGAACGAGATCAACGACCCCGACAGCCTCACCCACACGGCGCTGTTCGACATCGACGGCACGGCGCTCCCGGCCGACGACGACGCCTCGGCGACCCGGTCGGTCCGCCGGACCACGAACGCGTCGCGGCTGCGCGCGATCTACGGGAACGTGGACGCGGTGGACGCCTTCGTCGGCATGGTCGCCGAGCCGCACGTGGCGGGCACCGAGTTCGGTGAGCTCCAGCTCGCCATCTGGACCCGGCAGTTCCAGGCGCTGCGCGACGGCGACCGGTTCTTCTACGGCAACGACGCCACCGCGCTGACCAACATCAGGACCCGGTACGGGATCGACTACCGGCGCACGCTCGGCCAGATCATCGCCTCCAACACCGACATCCCGGCCGGCGAGCTGAACGCCAACGTGTTCCAGGTGGCCGAGGACGAACTGCCCGCGCCGAGGTGCGCGGTCGACTACTCGCTCACCACGAGCTGGTCGGGGAACTTCCAGGCCAACATAAAGATCACCAACCTCGGGTCCACCCCGATCTCGGGCTGGACCCTGCGCTGGCGGTTCCCTAACGGCCAGGCCGTCACCGAGCTGTGGAACGGCACCGTGACCCAGTCGGGCCCGAGCACCGCGGTGACCAACCAGACCTTCAACGCCACCATCCCGCCGGGAGGCTCGCAGAACGGCATCGGGTTCAACGCCAGGTGGGACAACGCCACCAACGCGGAGCCGCCTGACTTCACGCTCAACAACGCCCGCTGCGCGCGCAGCTAGCGGCCCGGCCCGCGAGAAAGGACGGGTGGCCCCCGGCTCCGGGGGCCACCCGTCCTCGTGCCGCCCGGGAGGAGACGCCTCCCGGGCGGTCAGACCTTCCCGGCCTCGGCGCCCGGCACCACGCCGAGCTGGTAGGCGAGGGTGAGCGTCTCCTGCCGGTTGCGCGTGCCGAGCTTGCGGAACAGCCGCGCCTGGGTGTTCTCCACCGTCTTGGTGGTGATGCCGAGCGCGCGGGCGGTCTGGCGGATGGTGTGCCCGCTGGCGATGGAGGCGAGGATGTCACGCTCCCGCGAGGTCAGTTCCGGGACGCGCGGCGGGTCCTCCACCTGCCCGTAGAGGTTCTCCCCGGCGTAGGAGGAGGTCATGACGAAGTGGTAGCCGCGCATCACCAGTGTCAGCACCGTGTCGAGCTCCCGGCGGACGTCGGTCGCGCAGACGAGGCCGCGGGCGCCCCGGCGCAGGGCGTCCATCACCGCGGCGAGGCTCGGCAGGGTGGAGCGCACGATGACGGAAGGCGCGTGCAGGCGGGTCGGCAACGACCAGTCCCTGGGCAGCGGGTCGACCAGCAGCACCGTCATCGGGCCCCGGTGCCAGCAGATGGCCGGGTCCCCCTCCACGTCGCCGGTGGGCGCGAGCAGGAAGGCCGTGCCACGTTCCAGGAGCGCGGCGGACACCTCGAAGCAGGCGCCGGGCAGGGCGTGCACGATGACGAGTTCCGGACGGCCGCGCTCGGGGTGCAACCGCGGTGGCAGGTCGACGTTTCTCGGCAGGTCGAACAGGCCGAGGGAGATACCGCGGGACACCGCGTGGATCTGTGAACCCACGCCCAGCTTGCCGTAGAGGTGCCGCTTGTGGCTCTCCACCCCGCGTGGCCCCATCCGCAACAGGCTCGCGATCTCGGATACGCTGTGCCCGCTGGCGATCAAGGAGAGCACGGTCAGCTCCATGCTCGTGAGCCTGTCGATCTGAATGGCATCGGTCCCGCTCGTCGAAGGACCTTGACCCGTCTCATCCATGGCGTTTCTAGTTTCGCTAGTCACATATTCCGGAATTCCCGGTGTGTGCACCGCCGGGAGACGTGATCGATCCCCGATAGATTGACAAATATGACATTAGATGTCAATAAACACGAGGATCGCCATGCTCCACCTGCACGCTGCCGTGAAACTTTCACCCAGGTAGGTCGTACATCTCCCACCTCGCACCTTCCCCCAGGCAGGAGCGCACGACTGGTGTGAAACTTTCAGCCGAAACAGCACGAGACATCTCACACCTCACGTTCCCCACTTGTGAGGTCGCGCCGCCGATCTTCCTTCACGTCGGTATAGAATCGTTATAATAAAGCACGCCTATATTGTTTCTACAACGCTTTACCGGACGGCGGACGGGCCCGGATAACAGCGAAATGTTTCTCCCCCGCCGCCGTTTCCCGCACCGGTCAGATCCATCCGCGGCGGGTGGCCTCCATGGCGATCTGGAACCTCGTCTGCGCCCCGACCCGGAGCATCAGCTTGGTGACATGCCGCTGCACGGTCCGCTCGCTCCAGCCGAGTGCCCGGCTGGCCGCCTTGTCGGTCGCCCCCGAGGCCAGCAGCGCCAGCAGCCGCGCCTCGTCCTCCGACAGCTCGCCGGCGGCGGGCGAGCGCAGCTGGACCGGGACCGCGCGCTCCCACGTCACCTCGAACAGGGCGACCAGCGCGTCCAGCAGCGGCGACGGGTGGATCAGGTACGACGCGGTGACCGCGTCGTCGCCGGACCGCAGCAGCGGGAGCATGGCCAGCCGGTCGTCGGAGATGGCGAGCTTCATCGGCACCTCGGCGATCCTGGCCTGCTCCCCGTGGCGTAGCCCCGCGGCCACGTCGTCCCGCCATCCCGGCAGTTCCAGGGCGCTCTTGTCGTAGATGACCCGGTACTTCACCCCGCGCTGCAGCAGGGCGATCTCGACGTGGTTGGACTCGGTGTGCGCCTGCGGGGCGGCGTACGGGGGACGGTCGAAGCCGCGCATCTGCGCGTGGGTGTTCTGCTGCATCCGCACCCAGTGCTGGTTGACCTCGTCCCGGCCCGAGATCACCTCGATCAGCTCGCCGGGATGGGCGAACCGGGTGCCCGCCTGGTACATCTTCATCAGCGTCCTGATGTGCAGGCGGACGTCGTGCAGCCCCGCCTCGCGCTCGCGCAGCACGGCCTCCAGGCCGCTGTCCGGCGAGACGGCGACGTAGCGGACCGGCCGGCCGGCCGAGCGGGTGGCCAGGCCGAGGTCGGTCAGCGACCGCAGCCCTCGCCGGATGGCCGACTCGGGCAGATGGGAGTCCTGGACGAGCTCCGAGATCGTCGCCTGCGCCCGGCGCACCAGGGCGTCGTACACCGCCTCGTCCTGCTGGCTCAGCCCTATCGCTTCGAGCACGCCGCCTCCCGGGCACGACCTCCGATGACCGGTGCCCATTGTCGCATTCCCGTCACCTGGCAGAAAGTCGCCTCAACATCAACTTGTCTTCTCTTCATGCGACATGTCAGCGTTCGTCCTGCGTCCCCGCGTGCACATGGCCGAAGGAGCCCCCCACATGTCGCTGTGCGCCCCGCGTTCTCGCGGGCAACGCCTGTTGGTCGCGGTACTGCTGGTGCTCGGATCGCTCCTCGTGGTCCTGCCCCCCGCCCCGGCGACCGCACAGGCGCCTCCGGCGGAACCGGCCCCCAGGGAGAAGATCGCCCCGGAGCTGCTCGATCGGCCGGAGAACACCAGGACCCCCGCCGACGGCCGCGTGGAGGCGGTCGTCATCGTGGACACCCCCGCGCCGCCCCCCGCCGGGGCGGCCGACACGGACGAGGTGCCCGGGGAACTGGAGAAGACGGCCGAGACCACGCAGGCCCCCGTGGTGGACCTGATCGAGTCCCACGGTGACCAGGTGCTCAACACGTTCTGGCTGAAGAACATGGTCCTGGTCCGGGTCAAGCCAGCCACCCTGGACGCGCTCGCCGCGTCCCCCCTGGTGGAGCGGGTCATCCCCAACTTCACGCTGACCGCCCCGCGCGCCGAGCCACGCCGCGCCGCGGCCGAGGGCGAGGGCGAGACGACGTGGGGCATCAAGAAGATCGGCGCCGACCGGGTGCGCTCCGAGCGCGGCCTCACCGGTGACGGCGTGCGGGTCGCGGTGCTCGACACCGGCGTCGACATCACCCACCCCGACCTCGCGGGCAAGCTCGTCTCCGACGACCCCGCCGACCCGTCCCACCCCGGCGGCTGGATCGAGTTCGCCGCCGACGGCACCCCCGTGCCGACCACGCCGCACGACAGCAGTTACCACGGCACCCACGTGGCGGGCACCATCGCCGGCGGCGACGCCTCGGGCACGGCGATCGGCGTGGCGCCCGGCGTCGAGCTGATGGCCGGGCTGGTCATCCCGGGCGGCAACGGCACGCTCGCCCAGGTGATCGCCGGCATGCAGTGGGCCATCGCCCCGTACGACAAGGACGGCGAACCGGCCGGCGAGCCCGCGGACGTCGTCAGCATGTCACTCGGCGGCGAGGGCTACTCCGACGAGATGATCGAGCCCACCCGCAACATCCTGCGGGCCGGCGCCTTCCCGTCGTTCGCCATCGGCAACGAGTGCCTCCCCGGCGGCTCCGGCAGCCCCGGCAACGTGTACGACGCGGTGGCGGTCGGCGCCACCGACGTCAACGACGACGTGCCGGACTTCTCCTGCGGCGGTGTGGTGCGCCGCGACGACTGGATCGACGCGCCGGGCGACTGGCCGGACACCTACGTCGTGCCGGACATCTCCGCTCCGGGCCTGGACGTGCTGTCCGCCATACCGGGAGGCGGGTACGGGGAGCTCAGCGGAACCTCGATGGCCACCCCGCACGTCTCGGGCGTGGTCGCGCTGATGCTCCAGGCCCGTCCCGAGCTCGGCGTCGCCGAGGCCCTCGCCATCCTGGAGGACACGTCGTTCTCCGACGACCGCTACGGCGCGCTCCCCAACCCGCGGTACGGCGCGGGGCGGATCGACGCCTACGCCGCCGTCGCCGAGGCCGCGCTCACCAGCGGCGTGCGGGGCACCGTCACCGACGGCAAGACCCGCGAGCCGCTCGCCGGCGTGACGGTCACCCGGGGCGCCACCGGCCGTAGCGTGACGACCGACGCGCGGGGCCGGTTCGAGTTCCGGGCCGCCGCCGGCACCCACGACCTGACGCTGACCCGGTTCGGCTACAAGCAGGAGCCGGTCCGCGTGCGGGTCACGGCGAACCGCTTCACCGACCTCCGCGTCGCGCTCGACCAGACCCGCCGGGGCAGGATCTCCGGCCAGGTCGTGTACGGCCCGACCGGCTCGACGGTGCCGGGCGCCACGGTCACGGTTCTCGGCGTGCCCGACCCGCTGGCCGGGACGACGGACCTGAACGGCCGATACACCATCGCCGGCGTGCCCGAGGGCGAGTACCGGATCTCCGCCGTGGCGCCCGGCGTGTCCCGGTCGGCCCCGGCGCCCGTCCGTGTGCGCACCGGCACGGCACGGGCCGACCTCGCCCTGCCGAAGCCGCCGCCCACCGAGCGGATCTCGCTGTCCACCGACCACAAGCAGGGCAACTCCGACGCGTGGTGGCCGCGGCTGAGCGCCGACGGCAACCATGTGACGTGGGCCAGCATGGCGTCCAATCTCGTGCCCGGCGACACCAACGACGACCTCGACATCTTCGCGACCGACCTGCGCACCGGCGAGACCGAGCGGGTGTCGGTGGCCTCCGACGGCACGCAGGGCGACAGCTTCTCGCTGTCGCCGATGATCAGCGCCGACGGCCGGTACGTCGGGTTCAACAGCGGGTCGGCCAACCTGGTGCCCGGCGACACCAACGGCTACGCCGACACCTTCGCGCACGACCGGCGGACCGGAAAGACCGAACGGCTCTCGGTGGCCGCCGACGGCACGCAGGCGAACGACCTGTCCGGGCCCGCGGCGTTCAGCGGCGACGGCCGGTACGCCGTATTCATCAGCGAGGCCACCAACCTGGTGCCCGGCGACACCAACGGGGGCACCGACGTGTTCGTCCGCGACCGGGTGAACGGGACGATCGAGCGTGTCTCGGTCGGTGCGGGCGGCGTGCAGGGCGACGGCAGCTCGCGGGAGGCGTCCATCAGCGCCGACGGCCGCTACGTCGCGTTCCAGAGCGCGGCGGCCAACCTGGTGCCGGAAGACACCAACGGGCTGATCGACGTGTTCGTCCGCGACCGGGAGACCGGCGCGGTCGAACGGATCACGGCGCCGGACGGCGCCGAGGCCGTCTGGCCGGTGATCAGCGCGGACGGCCAGATGGTGGTCTTCAGCGTGAACCTGCAGATCTATCTGTACGACCGGCGGTCCCGCACCACCACCCTTGTGTCGGCGAACGCCGACGGCACCCCGTCCACCAACATGGCCCTCGCGCCGTCGCTCACCACCGACGGCCGGACGGTCGCGTTCTACAGCTACGCCGGCCTGGTGCCGGAAGACACCAACACCCGGCCCGACGCCTACGTACGCGACATGACCACCGGTTCCCTTGAGTGGATCTCCACCGCGCCGGGGGGCGGGGAGAGCGACGGCCTGACCGAGCTGCCGTCCATCAGCGGCGACGGGCGGTTCGTCGCCTTCCACAGCACGTCCACCGACCTGGTCGAAGGCGACACCAACCGCCGTTACGACATCTTCGTCCACGACCGGCGCCCCGGTCCCGAACCCCGCTTCGCCCTGACCGGCCTCGACGTCAGCCCCGCCACCGCCCGCCCCGGACGCCCGGTGCGGATCACGGCGTGGGTCAAGAACATCGGCGAGAAGCCGGGCCCGTACGACGCCGCCCTGGTCGTCGGCGGCCTGCCGGAACCCCGCCGGACCTTCCAGGTCGGCGCCGGCAAGGCGGTAAAGCTCACCTTCGAGGTCCGCCGCGGTTCCCCGGGCACCTACACCGTGGAACTCGGCCCGCTCACCGGCACCCTCACGGTGTCCAGGCACTGAGATACCACCACCGGCACCACCCGGGGCCGGCCGCGGACCACTCCCCGCGGCCGGCCCCTTCTCATTCGGTGTCTGAGATGTTCTCGGCCTCGATGAGCAGCACGGACGCCGGTCGCAACGCGGGCGCGGGCAGGCCGGCCTCGGTGAGCACCGCCCCGGGCAGGCATACCGGGGCGGCGGCCCATCGGGGCAGCGCCGCGCCTTCGGGGAGCGGCCCGGCGAGGCGGACCTCGTAGCGGGCGGCGGGATCGAGTCCCGGCAGCCGGACCGGGTCGGGCCCGGCGGCGACCCTGGAGGTGAGCTGGACGTAGGCGAACACCGCGCGCTCGGGCCGCACGACGCCGTGCACCAGCGCCGAGGGGTCGGGGTGGTCGGCGCGGACGACCCGTCCGGTGTGCAGCAGCGGGCGCAACCGCTTGTGCAGGGCGATCCACACGGCGAGCTCGTCACGTTCGGCCTGGCTCGCCGAGACCAGGTCCCATTCCACGCCCATGTGGCCGAACAGCGCGGTGGCGGCGCGGAAGGCGAGCGGCAGCGCCCGGCCGGTGATGTGGTCGGCGGGCGCGCCGACGTGGCAGCCCATCAGCTCGGGCGGCACCAGCAGGCCGGTCCAGCGCTGGATGAGCTGCCGGTCCAGGGCGTCGTTGCTGTCGGAGGTCCACACGCGGTCGGTGCGGGCCAGGATGCCGTAGTCGACGCGCGCGCCGCCCGAGGAGCACGACTCGACCTCCAGCGCCGGGTGGCGGCGGCGCAGCTCGTCGACGAGCCGGTAGGCCGCGAGGGTCTGCGCGTGCACGCCGGGCACGCCGTCGTGCCGCACGGGCTCGGCGATGTCGCGGTTGTGGTCCCACTTGACGTAGTCCAGGGCGTACTCGCGCACCAGCGCGTCCAGCCGTTCCAGCAGGTAGCCGAAGACCTCGGGCCTGGACAGGTCGAGCACCTGCTGGTTGCGCTGGAGCCCCGGCGGCCGCGCGGCGCGGCCGAGGATCCAGTCGGGGTGCGCGCGCGCCAGGTCGGAGTCCGGGTTGACCATCTCCGGCTCGAACCACAACCCGAACTGCATCCCGAGGTTGCGGACGTGCCCCACGAGCCGGTGCAGCCCACCCGGCCAGACCGTCTCGTCCACGTACCAGTCGCCGAGCCCGGCCCGGTCGTGCCGCCGCCCGCGGAACCACCCGTCGTCCAGCACGAACCGCTCCACCCCGGCCGCCGCCGCCTGCTCCGCCAGCGCGAGCAGCCGGTCCACGTCGTGGTCGAAGTAGGTGGCCTCCCAGTTGTTCAACGTGACCGGCCGCGCCCCCCAGCCGCCCCGCGAAGCCCGCAGATGGTCGTGCAGCCGCCCGCCCGCCTCGTCCAGCCCCGCCCCCGACCAGGTGAAGTACACCCAAGGCGTCCGGTACGACTCCCCCTCCCCCAGCACGACCTCCCCCGGCTCCAGCAGCGCCCCCGCCCCCAGCAG
>NZ_JBHSRF010000043.1:0-72726 GCF_042658925.1 Sphaerisporangium aureirubrum | reverse complement strand
GGGGCGCGGTCAGAGGGGGTGGGGGGTCAGAGGGGGTGGGGGGTCAGGTGTCCAGGAAGTCTGGGGGGACCATTACTCGTAGGCCGTTGGGTTCGGTGCGGATGGTCAGGGGGGTGCGTAGGCGGACTTCGCCGTCTACGTCGGCGGGTAGGGGTGGGTCGGTTTCGATCAGCATTTCGGCGCCGGTGACGAAGGGGCCGCCTGCCAGGCTGCGCCAGCGGCCGGTGGTGGCGCGGACCAGGGTTTCGGCCAGCAGGCGGAGTCTGCGGCCGGAGCCGAGCTGGTAGGCGACCAGGCGGCGGTTGTCGATGCTGATGTCCTTGGCGATCTGCCAGCCGCCGTGGTAGCGGCCGTTGGCGATGTTGAGCTGGTGGGTGAGCAGCTCGTGGCGACGGCCGTCCACCGTGATGAACGCCCGGAACGCCTGGTGGCGGGGCAGCACGGTCAGCGCGGTCAGGGGGTAGGCGGCGCGGCCCAGGATGCGCTTGAGCCACGGCTTGACGGTGCCCGCGACCTCCACCGACACCCCGAAGCTGGCAAGGTTGGCGAAAGCGCGGTCCCCGGCCACGCCGAGGTCGATGTCGGCGACCTTGCCCACGCTGAACACCTTGATCGCCTTGCCGAGGTCCAGCGGCAGCCCGAGGCTGCGGGCGAAGTTGTTGGTGGTGCCGAGCGGGAGCACGCCGAGCGCCACGTCGCGGTGCGCCACGTGCTTGACGGCCTCGCTGAGGCTGCCGTCGCCGCCGCCCACCACCAGCAGGTCGGGTTCCAGGCTCAGCGCCTCGCCGAAGATCTCGGGCAGCCGGGTGGGGTCGGTCACCGCGAACGTGCGCAGCGGCCGGAAGCCCTCGTCCCGCAGGATCCGCAGGGCCTCGAAGTACAGATGGCGTCCCCGGCGCGACCGGGTGTTCACGACCAGGACCAACCGGCGCAGGTCGCGGATCGCCTTGGTGTGGTCCGCCTTGCTCCGCAACTCGCTCACCGATCATCCGTCCCCGATAGATGTTGTCCGGGACATGTTATTCAGCCGGGAAAGCGAGCGGGACGGGTACGGCCGCGCCGTACCCGTCCCGCGGAGCCTTCAGGTCACCGACCTGGAGGTCACTTGGACGAGGTCACCTGGAGGATGACACCGATGTTCCCCGGAAGCGGGGTGACCAGCTTGATCTTCACGCCGAGCTGCTTGCCCTCGTCGCCGGGGTTCCCGGAGCCGAGGGTGAAGCCGTTCACGGACTCGCCGTACAGGTCGGTCGCCGGGCTGCCGTCGGGGTTGACGATCCGCAGCGAGTACTGCTGGTTGTCCTTGGACGGCACGACCGTCGAACCGTCGCGGAACCGGAAGAACAGGCCGGTGTCGCGGATCTCCAGGCCGGGGTACCAGCCCTTCGCGTCCGTGAACTCCTTGACCGGGTTCTGCGGGGTGAACGTGGTGCAGGCCTGGACGAACGGCGCCGACTCGAGGCATTCCTTGAAGGAGTACGTCTTGCCGAAACCGAACGCCGCGTTGGACGACTGCGGACGGGACGGGATGTTCTTCAGCGTGCTCGGGTCCGCCGCGGCCGCGGCGCCGGTGCGGCGCAGCGGGTCGAAGTGGGAGTCCACGAGCAGGAGCTGACCCTTGGCGCCCGCCGAGGGCAGCGACCAGATGTTGGCCGCCGGGTTGTTGTAGCCGAGCGAGGTGTCGCGCAGCCACACCAGCAGGCCGGGGGCGTTGTAGGGGGTCTTCTCGACCTTCCAGGCGCCGTCCCGCAGCCAGGTGGTGTCGTAGGCGTACTTCAGGCCGTTGTCGAAACCGTCCAGGTTGCGCCACTCGGCCAGGTAGTACTGCGCGCTCTGCAGGAAGCCGCTGTGCCGCACCCAGCCGGCACCGGTGGTGTCGGTGAAGGTGCCGGTGGTGGCGGTCCAGCCGTTGGCGCCGGCCTCGACGTCGTCGCTCCAGACGGTGGTGGCGCCGTTGGTCACCGAGAAGTCGTCGGTGAACCAGCCGCGCTCGTTGGCGGCGGCGTCGGTGGCGTACCGGGTCCGCAGCTGGATGTTCTGGCCCGCGAACGGCGCGAGGTCGACGTAGTAGTTCTGCCAGCCACCCGAGTCACCGGTCAGACCGTACTTCTTGTTGCCGTAGTCGGTCATGCGGTTGTTCGGGTCGGCGTAGTCGTCGCCGGTGGAGACCAGCGAGCCGTCCGCGCCGTAGATCTTCTGCTCGCCCCAGGTGGCGCCGCCGTCGGTGGAGACCTCGACGAAGCCGTAGTCCCAGTCAGGCTCGATGGTGTAGTCGGTCCAGAAGCGGAACTTCACGTCCGTGCCGGCCGGCACCGCGATGGAGCGGGTGAGCCGGACGTCGGCCCAGTCCTGGTCGTTGCTGGAGTACCACACGTTGGACCCGCTGTGCGGGACGGTCAGCGTGACGTCCTTGGGCGGCAGGTTGACCCGTACGCCGTCCTCGGTGAGCTTGGGCGTCCGCGAGGTCTGTCCGACGGTCACCAGCTTTGTGCCGGTGCCGGGCTCGATGACCTTGGGATTGGCCCAGCCGAGGACCCACTTGTCCCACAGACCCATGTGGGTCGGCATGGACTGGAAGATCGGCCCGGAGTGCGAGCCGGTCGACATCAGGTCCCAGAACTCCACGTCGCTGTCACCGGCGCCGGTGGCGTCGTACAGGTCGGGGAGGCCGAGGTCGTGGCCGTACTCGTGGGCGAACACGCCGACGCCGGAGTCCTCCGGCTGCACGATGTAGTTCGAGATCTTGACGCTGGTGCCGGGGATGGTGTAGCCGCCGGGGATGGCGCTGGAGTGCGCCCAGATGGCGTAGGTGCCCTCGGCGCCGCCGCCGCCCGACTTGTCCTCACCGGCGTGCACGAGAACCAGGTGGTCGATCACGCCGTCCGGCTCGGCGAAGTTGCCGTCGCCGTCCGCGTCCGCGGTGTCCTCCTGGTCGTAGTCGGCCCAGGGGAAGCTCGGGTTCTGCGCGGCCAGGATGTTCACCGCGTCGATGCCCAGCTGAGCGGTGCCGCGGGGGTTGTCCGGGTGGCCGGAGGTGTCCTGGATCGCCGCGCCGCACTTGCCGGCGCCGTACCAGGCCTCGGAGTGCGGGGCCTTGATCCAGCCCAGGGCCTCACCGGTGACGGTGTAGGCGCCCTTGGACATCTCCTCGTACATGTTCTTCATGGTGTAGCCGGAGATGTCGATGCCCTTTTTGCCATCGCGGGGGTCGGTGAGGTCCGTGCGGACCCGCTTGGTGATCCCCTTGCTGGAGTAGAGCATCGCGTTGTAGTGGGCGTTGTTGAAGTCCTGGACCCACATCGAGTTGTTGTCCTTGCCCCCGCCGGCAGCCGTCGCGGGGTTGGGGATCTTGTTGTGCAGCGGGCCGTTGAGCTTGGTGCCCGCCGGCTCGGTGACGCACTCGTCCGGGTTGTCGGTGCTGACCGGACGGCTGTAGCCCGAGAAGTCGTCGTTGGCGTTCTCGTTGAACTCCACGAGCAGGGTGAGAAGCTTGGCCTTCTGCGTGGTCTTGGCCTTCTTGTACAGCCACTCGAAGGGGTTCTTGCCGGTACGGACGGCCTGGCGCTCGTGCTTGGTGAGCACTCGCGCGGCGACCGGGTTACCGAGGCTGTGCTTCTTGTCGAATTCCTCGGCAGTAGGCGCACCACCTGCCCGCTTACCGGCCTTGGTGTCGACCTTCTCGGCGTCCTTGGACGTCGACTCGGCCTGCACCCGCGGAGGGGCATAGTTGATGTAGTAGTCGCTCGCCGTCGGCTGGTAACGGGCTACAGACCCATCAGCGGCCGAAGGTGCCGCGGCACCCGTGACCGTGAGGCCCGCCGCCGCCAGTCCTAGGACCGGCAGCACCGCGACGAAACGCCTGACTCTGCGTGACAACAGGGATCCTCCTCATACAACGCCCAGAATCGGCAAAGCGGACGTTAGAGGAAAAAGTAAAGGGAAAGTAAAGTAAACTTGGGATGTTGCTAAATCGTCATCTGGTCGAGTCGGACCTCAGATCCCCGAGTGGGCGAATCCGCGCGCGGAACATACAGTCACAGGCGTGAACCATCTCGCCGACCTGGTCGACGCCCTTCCACCGGGCCGCGTCCTCACCGACCCCGACGTGACCGGTTCCTACGCCCGTGACCAGACGTTTCTCCCGCCCGGCAAGCCGCTGTGCGCCGTCACCGCCGAGTCCCGCGAGGACGTGATCGCCACCCTGCGCTGGGCCGCCGAGCACCGCGTTCCGGTGGTGCCCCGGGGGGCCGGAACGGGGCTCGCGGGCGGCGCCACCGCCGTGGACGGCTGCGTGACGCTCTCCCTGACGAGGATGACGGCGATCCGCGAGCTGTCACCCGCCGACGAGATCGCCGTGGTGGAACCCGGCGTGATCACCGCCGACCTGGACCGCGCCGCCCGCGCGCACGGGCTCATGTACGCGCCGGACCCGTCCTCCTACGAGATCTCCACCATCGGCGGCAACCTCGCCACCAACGCGGGCGGGCTGCGCTGCGTGAAGTACGGCGTGACCCGCGACTCCGTGCTCGGCCTGGAGGTCGTGCTGGCCGACGGCCGCGTGCTGGCCACCGGGCGGCGCACCATGAAGGGCGTGACCGGGTACGACCTCACCGGCCTGTTCGTCGGGTCCGAGGGCACACTCGGTGTGATCACCGAGGCCACCCTGCGGCTGCGCCGGGCGCCGGAGACGCCGCCCGCGACGTTCGCCGCCGAGTTCCCGTCCCTGCGCTCGGCCGGGGACGCGGTGGCGGCCATCATCGCCGCCGGGTGCCGTCCCTCGCTGCTGGAGCTGATGGACCGCAACACGCTGAAGGCCATCGACGACTGGAAGAACATCGGCCTGGAGCCCGGGGTGCGGGCCATGCTGATCGGGCAGTCCGACGACGGCCGCCCCGGCGCGGCCGAGCGGATGGCCGAGCTGTGCGAGGAGAACGGCGCGGGCTTCGTGGCGACCTCCTCCAGCCCCGAGGAGACCGAGGAGCTGATCGGGATCCGGCGGCTGGCGTACTCGGCCAAGGAACGGCTCGGCGCGTGCCTGGTGGAGGACGTGTGCGTGCCCCGTTCGGCGCTGCCGCGGATGATCTCCGAGATCGAGGCCGCCGCCGAGCGGCACGGAGTGCTGATCTGCACGGTCGCGCATGCCGGGGACGGCAACCTGCACCCGGTGTTCGTCTTCGACCGGGATCTGCCCGAGCCGCCGCCGCACGTGTGGGCGGCGGCCGACGAGGTGTTCCGCGCCGCGCTCGCCCTCGGGGGCACGCTGACCGGCGAGCACGGGGTGGGCGTGCTGAAGCGCCGCTGGCTGGAACTGGAGCGGGCGCCGGTGGCCGGGGAGATGGAGCGCGGGATCAAGGGTGTCTTCGATCCCCTGGGCATCATGAACCCCGGCAAGGCCATCTGACCCGGGCGCACCGCTGATAGCGTGCGCAAGGCTGACAAGTCACGATTGATCGGATAACGGGGGCAGAGAGTGACGCAGGGGCTCACCGGCGACGATCCGCCCCGCCTGGGCGCGTTCGAGATCGTCGGGCGCCTAGGGGAGGGCGGCCAGGGCGTCGTCTACCTGGGCCGCACGCCCGCCAACGAGCCCGTCGCCGTCAAGCTGCTGCACGCCCGCCTGGCGGCCGACACCGACGCCAGGGCCCGGTTCCTGCGCGAGGTGTCGGTGGCCCAGCGGGTCGCCCGGTTCTGCACCGCCCCCGTGCTGCACGCCGACGTCGCCGGGGACCGGCCGTACATCGTCAGCGAGTACGTCCCCGGGCCGTCGCTGCGGCTGCTGGTCGAGCGGGACGGGCCGCGCCGGGGCGCCGCGCTGGACCGGGTGGCGGTCAGCACGGCCACCGCGCTCGCCGCCATCCACCGGGCCGGCGTCCTGCACCGCGACTTCAAGCCCGCCAACGTGCTGATGGGGCCGGAGGGTCCCGTCGTCATCGACTTCGGCGTGGCCCGCGCCCTGGACACCCCGGGCGCCACCCTCACCGCCGACGCCCTCGGCACCCCCGCGTACCTGGCCCCCGAGCAGCTCGGCGGGGCGCCGCTGACCCCGGCGGTGGACGTGTTCGCCTGGGGCGTCACCATGGTCTACGCGGCCGGCGGGCGGCCCGCGTTCGGCGCCGACTCCATCCCCGCGGTGATCAACCGCATCCTGCACCAGCCACCCGACCTCGGCGCCCTCGACGGGCCGCTGCGCGACCTGGTGGCCGCCTGCCTCGCCAAGGACCCCACGCACCGCCCCACGGCCGAACAGGTGGTCTCCCACCTGATGGGCCGCACGTTCACCCCGCCCCCGCCGCCGAGGGAGCCCCGGCGGCTGCGGCCCATCCTGCTGCCCGTCGCGGCGGCCGTCGTCGCGGCGGGACTGACCGCGGGCGTCACCCTGGCCCTGCGGACCGGCGGCACCACCCCCACGCCGAACCCGCCCGTGGTGGCGGGCGTCGAGGGCGGCGAGCCGACGACGGACCCACCGGCCACCACACCGGCCCGGCGGCTCCGCACACCGGCCCCCGCCGTCACCCGCCCCGCCTCCCGCCCGCCCCGCCCCACGCAGAGCCGCACCCGGACGCCTTCACGCACCCCACGGGCCACCCCGAGCAGGACGCCGGGCGCCACCAAGACACCGACCCCCACCCCGAAGCCGTCCGGCACCCCCAAGCCGACCCCCACGCCCAAGCCCTCCCCGTCCCCCAACCCGTACACCGCGGCGGTGGTCTGCGGATCCGGCTTCAGCAGGGTCGACGCGCACCCCCTCGGGACACAGGCCACCGTCGTGCTGATGTTCAACGGCGCCACCGGGAAGAACTGCGTGGTGACCCTCTCCAAGAACGTGGTCCCCCAGAAGATCAAGATGTCGGCGGTGCTACGCGTGCAGGGCGGCACCTCCGCCTCCGACTCCGGCTTGTTCGCCGCCTACGCCGGGCCAGTGCGGCTCGCCGCGAAGAAGGCCTGCGTGATCTGGGGCGGGAGCTACGGGGGCACCTCCTGGCAGAGCGGCTGGTCGCACTGCGGGTAGCCTGCCTCGGGAGAACGATCTCCAGGAGACACGCGTGATCCACAGCAGGCTCGATGCCGCCGACCCCGGCGTGCCGGCCAGGCGGGCGGCCATGCTCGCCAAACTCGCCGACCTCGGCGCCGAACAGGCCAAGGCCGTGGCGGGGGGCGGGGCCAAGTACGTCGAACGGCACCGGGCGCGGGGCAAGTTGCTCGCCAGGGAGCGTGTCGAGTTGCTGGTCGACCCGGACTCGCCGTTCCTGGAGCTGTCGCCGCTGGCCGCCTGGGGGACCGACTTCCCGGTGGGGGGCAGCGTGGTCACCGGGATCGGCGTGGTGGAGGGCGTCGAGTGCGTGATCGTCGCCAGCGACCCGACCGTGCGGGGCGGCTCGTCCAACCCCTGGACGCTGCGCAAGTCGCTGCGGGCCTCGGACATCGCGCTGGAGAACCACCTGCCGCTGATCAACCTGGTGGAGTCCGGCGGGGCCGACCTGCCCACCCAGAAGGAGATCTTCATCCCCGGCGGGCAGGTGTTCCGCGACCTGACCCGGCTGTCGGCGGCGGGCATCCCGACGATCGCCCTGGTGTTCGGCAACTCCACCGCCGGGGGCGCGTACGTGCCGGGGCTCAGCGACCACGTGGTGATGGTGAAGGACCGGGCCAAGGTGTTCCTCGGCGGGCCACCGCTGGTCAAGATGGCCACCGGGGAGGAGTCGGACGACGAGTCGCTCGGCGGGGCCGAGATGCACGCCCGGGTGTCCGGGCTGGCCGACCACCTGGCCGCCGACGAGCACGACGCGCTGCGGATCGGGCGCCGTATCGTCCGGCGCCTCAACCGGCGCAGGGTCCCGGCGCTCTCGGGGCCCCCGCCCGTCTACGACGAGGACGAGCTGCTCGGCATCGTGCCCGAGGATCTCAAGATCCCGTTCGACCCGCGCGAGGTGATCGCCCGGATCGTGGACGGCAGCGAGTTCGACGAGTTCAAGCCGCTGTACGGGGCCGGGCTGGTCACCGGCTGGGCCGAGCTGCACGGCCGTCCCGTCGGGGTGCTGGCCAACGCCAGGGGCGTGCTGTTCAGCGAGGAGTCGCAGAAGGCGGCGCAGTTCATCCAGCTCGCCAACGCGTCACGGACCCCGCTGGTGTTCCTGCAGAACACCACCGGCTACATGGTGGGCAAGCAGTACGAGCAGGGCGGCATCATCAAGCACGGCGCCATGATGATCAACGCGGTGGCCAACTCGACCGTGCCGCACCTCACCGTCGTCATGGGCGCCTCCTACGGCGCGGGGAACTACGGCATGTGCGGGCGGGCCTACTCCCCCCGGTTCCTGTTCTCCTGGCCGAGCGCCAAGTCGGCCGTGATGGGACCCGCGCAGCTCGCCGGGGTGCTGTCCATCGTCGGGCGGGCCGCCGCGCAGGCGCGCGGGCAGGCGTACGACGAGGAGGCCGACGCGGCGATGCGGCAGATGGTGGAGGCGCAGATCGAGGCCGAGTCGCTGGCGTTCTTCCTGTCCGGGCGGCTGTACGACGACGGGGTGATCGACCCCAGGGACACCCGCACCGTGCTCGGCCTGTGCCTGTCCGCCATCGGCAACGCCCCCGCCCCCGCCCCCGCCGGTTTCGGCGTCTTCCGGATGTGAACGTGATGATCAAGCGACTGCTGGTGGCCAACCGGGGCGAGATCGCCCGCCGGATCTTCCGCACCTGCCGCGAGCTCGGCGTCGAGACCGTGGCCGTCTTCTCCGACGCCGACGCCGCGGCGCCGCACGCCGCCGAGGCCGGCCACGCGGTGCGGCTGCCCGGGGCGCGGCCCGCCGACACCTATCTCTCCGTCCCCGCGCTGCTGTCGGCCGCGCGGGCGGCGGGGGCGGACGCCGTGCACCCGGGGTACGGGTTCCTGTCGGAGAACGCGGAGTTCGCGCGGGCCGTGCTGGACGCCGGGCTGACCTGGGTGGGGCCGCCGCCGGAGGCCATCGCCGCGATGGGCTCCAAGATCGAGGCCAAGGCGCTGATGGAGCGGGCCGGGGTGCCGGTGCTCACGTCCCTTCCGCTCACGGACGGCGCGGACGGCATCGCGTTCCCCGTGCTGGTGAAGGCGTCGGCGGGGGGCGGCGGGCGCGGGATGCGGATCGTGCGCGACCCGGCCGGGCTGGCGGAGGCGCTGGAGGCGGCGCGGCGGGAGGCGCGTTCGGCGTTCGGCGACGGGGCCGTGTTCGCCGAGCCCCTGCTGGAGGACGCCCGGCACATCGAGGTGCAGGTGCTGGCGGACGCGCACGGCACCGTGTGGACGCTCGGCGAGCGGGACTGCTCGGTCCAGCGGCGGCACCAGAAGGTGCTGGAGGAGACCCCGGCGCCCGGCCTGTCCCCCGGCACCCGGGCCCTGCTGCTGGAGGCCGCGGCCAGGGCCGCCGCCGCGATCGGGTACGTCGGGGCGGGGACCGTCGAGTTCCTGGTCAAGGCCGGGCCGTCCGGTGACACGGTGGCGTTCCTGGAGATGAACACCCGGCTCCAGGTCGAGCACCCGGTGACCGAGTGCGTCTACGGGCTGGACCTGGTGCGGCTGCAACTGGAGATCGCCGAGGGCGCCCGGCTGCCCGGCGAGCCGCCCGAGCCCGCCGGGCACGCCATCGAGGTGCGCCTGTACGCCGAGGACCCCGCCGACGGGTGGCGCCCGCACAGCGGCACCCTGCACCGGTTCGAGGTGCCCGGGGTGGACGCCGAGTTCGCCGTCCCCGGCGGCGGGCCGGGGGTGTACCGGCTGCGGCTGGACTCGGGGGTGGAGAGCGGGTCGGAGATCGGGGTGCACTACGACCCGATGCTGGCCAAGGTGATCGTCTGCGGCCCGGACCGCGCCGGGGTGGCGCGGCGGCTCGCGGCGGCGCTGGCCGGCGCCCGGGTGCACGGCCCCACCACCAACCGGGACCTGCTGGTGGCCCTGCTGCGGCACGAGGCGTTCCTGTCCGGCGCGGTCGACACCGGCTTCCTGACCCGGCACGACCTTCTCTCCCCGCCCGCCGGGCCGGTGGGACCGGCCGCGCTGGCCGGGGCGCTGGCCATGGCCGCCGCCGGGCGGGAGGCGGCGCCGGTGCTCGGGGGGCTGCCGAGCGGGTGGCGCAACGTGGTGTCGCAGCCGCAGCGGACGGCGTTCGACGGGCCGGGCGGGCGGATCGAGATCGCCTACCGGCTCACCAGGGACGGGCTGACGGCCGAGGGGTTCGAGGACGTGCGGCTGGTGTCGGCCACCTCGTCGGAGGTGGTGCTGGACGTGGCCGGGGTGGTGCGGCGCTTCGCCACCGCTCGCTACGGCGACACGCTGTTCGTCGACTCGCCGCTCGGGTCGGTGCGGCTCACGCCGCTGCCCCGGCTGCCGGAGCCGGAGGTGAGCGCCGCCCCCGGGTCTTTGCTCGCCCCCATGCCGGGTACGGTGCTGCGCGTCGAGGTCGCCCCCGGTGCGGCCGTCACCGCCGGGCAGACGATCCTCACCCTGGAGGCGATGAAGATGGAGCATCAGATCCGGGCCCCCGCGGCGGGCGTCGTCGCCACCCTGGACGCGGCCCCCGGCCGCCAGGTCGACGCGGGCGCCGTGCTCGCCGTCATCGAGGAGGCGTGATGCTCGTCCGTCTGGAGACTGGCGGCGGGGTGGCGACGATCACCCTGGACTCCCCCGCCAACCGCAACGCCCTGTCCACCCGCCTGCTCGGCGAACTGGACGACGCCCTGGCACGGGCCCTCGCCGACGACGCCGTCCGCGTGCTCGTCCTCACCGCCACCGGCCCGGTGTTCTGCTCCGGCGCCGACCTCAAGGAGCAGGCCCCCTCCGGGGCCCCCGTGACCGGCGCGTTCCCCCGGATCCTGAGCACCGTCTGGGACAGCCCCAAGCCCGTGATCTGCCGCCTCAACGGCACCGCGCGGGCGGGCGGCCTGGGCCTCGTGGCGGCGTGCGACTTCGCCGTCGCCCCGGACTCCGCGACGTTCGCGTTCAGCGAGGTCCGGCTGGGCGTGGTCCCCGCGATGATCGCCGTGACCGTCCTGCGCCGCCTGGACCCGCGCGCGGCCTCCGAGTACTTCCTCACCGGCGAGGTCTTCGACGCCCCCCGCGCCGTGGAGATCGGCCTCCTCACCCGCGCCGTCCCCGCCGGGGACCTGGACACGACGGTCGGCCACTACACCGGGATGCTCCTCAGGGGCGGCCCCGAGTCCCTGGCCATCACCAAACAACTCGTGCGCACCGTCCCGGCCCTCCCGGTGGACGAGGGACTGCGCCGGATGTCCGAGCTGTCCGCCGAGCGCTTCACCTCCCCCGAGGGCCAGGAAGGCATCCGGGCCTTCATGGAGAAACGCCCCGCCTCCTGGATCCCCGCGGAGGAGCCGTCATGACCGGCGGCCCCCTGCGCATCGCCAACTGCAGCGGTTTCTACGGAGACCGCCTGTCGGCGGCGAAGGAGATGGTCGAGGGCGGGCCCATCGACGTCCTCACCGGCGACTGGCTGGCCGAGCTGACCATGCTGATCCTGGCGGGCAACCGCCTCAAGGGCCGCCCCGGCTACGCCCGGACCTTCCTCACCCAGATGGAACAGGTCCTGGGCACCTGCCTGGACCGAGGCATAAAAATCGTCTCCAACGCGGGCGGCCTGGACCCCACCGGATGCGCCGAGGCCATCACCGGCCTGGCCACCCGCCTGGGCCTGCACCCCAAGGTGGCCCACGTGACCGGTGACGACCTCCTGGCCACCGGCACCGACCTGGGCCCCATGATCAACCTGGACACCGGCGAGGCCCTGACCGCCACCCCTCTCACCGCCAACGCCTACCTGGGCGGCCGCCCCATCGCCACCGCCCTGGAGGCCGGCGCCGACGTGGTGGTCACCGGCAGGGTCACCGACGCCGCCCTCGTCACCGGCCCCGGCATGTGGCGGTACGGCTGGACCCCCGCCGACCTGGACGCCCTGGCCGGCTCGGTGGTCGCCGGCCACATCATCGAATGCGGCTGCCAGGCCACCGGGGGCAACTACGCCTTCTTCGAGGAGATCCCCGACCTCCCCCACTGCGGCTTCCCCATCGCCGAACTCCACCCCGACGGCTCCAGCGTCATCACCAAGCACCCCGGCACCGGCGGCCAGGTCTCCGTCGGCACCGTCACCGCCCAGCTCCTCTACGAGATCGCCTCCCCTCACTACCTGGGCCCCGACGTCACCGCCCGCTTCGACACGATCCGCCTGGAGCAGGTGGCCGAGGACCGCGTCCGGGTCTCAGGCGTACGCGGCGAGCCGCCCCCCGGCACCCTGAAGGTCGCCCTGAACTACCTAGGCGGCTACCGCAACACCATGACCCTCGTCCTGACCGGCCTGAACATCGAAGCCAAGGCCCGTCTCGCCGAGGAGGCCATCTTCACCCGTATTCCCCGGGAAAGCTTCGACCAGGTCCATGTCGACCTGACCCCCACCACCCCCTCCGGCATGGCCCTCCTCCGCATAACCGTCATGTCAGCAGACCAGCACACCGCCGGCCGCACCTTCTCTTCCGCCGTAGTGGAAACCGGCCTCGCAAGCTACCCCGGCTTCTACGCCCTGACCCCACCCGGCGACGCCACCCCCTACGGCATCTACTGGCCCACCACCATCCCCTCCCACGCCATAGACCCCCAAGCCTGGCTGTCCACCCACCCCATCCAAAGCCCCTCCCCCCACCAGGCCGAGCCCACCGCACCCGCCCTCGCCCCCTCCACCCACCAGGCCGAGTTCTCCGGCGCCGAGACGGTGGGACGTGGTACGGCGAATCCGGCGCCGCCGTACGGCGAGGAACCGGCCGGTACGGACATCCGCCTGGCCCCGCTCGGCACCGTCGCCGGCGCCCGCTCCGGGGACAAAGGCGGCAACGCCAACCTAGGCGTCTGGGTCCGCACCCCCGAGGAATACGCCTGGCTGACCACCTACCTCACCACCGGCCGCCTGAAGGAACTCCTCCCCGACACGGCGCCGTTGATCGTGGACCGCCACGAGCTCCCCAACCTCCTGGCCCTCAACTTCGTCATCCACGGCCTCCTGGGCCGTGGCGTGGCCGCCAGCCCCCGCCTCGACCCCCAAGCCAAAGGATTGGCCGAGGAACTCCGCGGCCGCCTCGTGCCCCTCCCGCCACCCGTGGCGCGTCAGGCCTGGAGGTAGGCGAGGACGGCGAGGACGCGGCGGTGGTCGTCGGTGGCCGGTGGAAGGTCCAGCTTGGCGAGGATGTTGTTGACGTGTTTGGCGATGGCCGCGTCGGAGACGGTGAGCCGGCGGGCGATCGCGGAGTTGGAGCGGCCTTCCGCCATGAGGGCGAGGACCTGACGCTCGCGGGCGGTGAGGCGTTCCAGCGGGAGCCGCATCCGGCGGCGGTCGAGCAGCTTGCGGACGACGTCGGGGTCGATGACGGTGCCACCCGCGGCGACCTGGTCGAGCGCGGCGAGGAACTCGGTGACGTCGCCGACGCGGTCCTTCAGGAGGTATCCGACGGCGGTGCCGGACTCGACGAGCTCGGTGGCGTACGTGTGCTCGACGTACTGGGACAGGACCAGCACCGGCAGCCCCGGGTGGCCGCGCCGCAGGTCCAGGGCGGCGCGCAGCCCCTCGTCGCGGAAGCCGGGAGGCATGCGGATGTCGGTGACGACGGCGTCGGGCGGGTCCTCGGTGACGGCCGCGACCAGGCCGGCGGCGTCGGCCACGGCGGTGATCCGGTGGCCGAACCGGGTCAGGATGTGCGTGAGCCCCTCGCGCAGCAGCGCCGAGTCCTCGGCGAGCACTATCCGCATGGCAGCTCCACACGCAGGACGGTGGGCCCGCCGGCGGGGCTGGTGAGGGCGATCCGGCCTCCGAGGACGGAGACGCGGTCGGCGAGGCCGACCAGCCCGGTGCCGCCGCCGGGGTCGGCGCCGCCGCGGCCGTCGTCGTGGATCTCCAGGACGAGCAGGTGACCGCGCCGGCGTGCCGTGACGCGGGCGTGGCGCGCGTCGCTGTGCCTGGCGACGTTGGTGAGGGCCTCGCTGACGATGAACCAGGCGGCGGCCTCGACGGGTTCGGCGGGCCGGTGAGGCAGGTCGAGGTCGACGTCGACGGGAACGGGGCAGCGTTCGGCGAGTTCGGCGACGGCGGGTTCCAGGCCGCGGTCGGTCAGCACCTGGGGGTGGATGCCGTGGACGAGGTCGCGCAGCTCGGCCAGGGCCGTCCTGGCCTGCTGGTACGCCGCGTCGACCAGGCCACGACCCGCGGGTGGGGCGTCGGCCAGTTCCAGGCGGGCCATCCCGAGCGTCATGATCAGGCCGGTGAGCCGTTGCTGGGCGCCGTCGTGCAGGTCCCGTTCGATGCGGCGGCGCTGAGCGTCCATGGCGTCCATGATGCGGGCCCGGGAGCGGGTGAGCTCGACCATCGCCGGGTCCTCGCCGTCGGGACGGCCCAGCAGGACGCGGGTCAGCACGGACCTGCCGGCCGCGTACGCGGTGATCAGGTAGGCCACGACGGGCAGGATCAGCACGCCGATCGCGGTGGCGAGGAAGGCGTCGGGCAGCCGGGCGGCCACTATTCCGAAGATCGCCTCGGGTTGGTACGCCGGCACGAGGTGGACCAGGGCGGGGAAGGCGACCAGGAACAGCACGCAGCCGGCGAGCAGCCCGACGGCGGCGTCCAACCAGGCCAGCCCGAGCGAGAAGAGCATCGCGTACCCGAGCTCCCGCCAGGTGGCGGTCTCGTGGATCCGGGCGCCGACCCAGCCCAGGGGCCCCGGCCTGGCGGGCCGCACGTGCGGCGAAGGGACGGGGTGCGGGCTCACCAGCCGCAGCCGCCACCGTTCCAGCGCGCCGAGCGGGATGCCGGTGAACAGCACGGCCAGGCCCAGCGCCGGGACGAGGATCAGCCCGAGCGCGCTCATCACCCATACCGTCGCCCCGATCCAGCCGGTCAGCAGGTACGCGACGGATCGCCATGGCCACGACGAGGCGAGCAGGCGTACCGGATGCCCGGCCAGCGCCCGCCAGCCCGTGTCCGTCGCACTGTCCCGGCTGGTGTCCATGACCATTCAGACGGTACGGGCAACCGGGCCGATCCGCGGTAACGCCTGCACTACCACCGATGGTGAAGCGGGTGCCAGTGACGGTGAGGAGCCACGCCCGCGACGCTGATGGTCGTGACGAACGATGAGGAGCCCGCGGTCCGGCTGCGGGCGGTGCGCAAGGTGTACGGCACGGGTCAGGCGGCGGTGAACGCACTCGACGGGGTGAGCGTGGATTTCCCCAAGGGGAGCTTCACCGCGGTGATGGGGCCGTCGGGATCGGGAAAATCGACCCTGTTGCAGTGCGCGGCGGGACTGGAGCGGCCGACAGATGGCGATGTGCTGCTCGGCGGGGTCCGGCTCGGCGACCTGAGCGAGACGGCGCTGACCCTGCTCCGCCGTGACCACGTGGGCTTCGTGTTCCAGTCGTTCAACCTGCTGCCGTTCCTGGACGCCGAGCTCAACGTGGCGCTGCCGCTGCTGCTCGCGGGGCGGCGCCCGAGCCGGAAGGTCACGGCCGGGGTGCTGGCCGCGGTCGGGCTGGCCGACCGGGCCCGGCATCGCCCCGGCGAGATGTCGGGCGGGCAGCAGCAGCGGGTCGCCGTCGCCCGCGCACTGGTGACCGGGCCGCAGGTGCTCTTCGCCGACGAGCCGACCGGCAACCTCGACTCCGGCGCGGGCCGGGCCGTGCTCGGGCTGCTGCGGTCCATGGTGGACGAGAGGCGGCAGACCATCGTCATGGTCACCCACGATCCGCTCGCCGCGTCCTTCGCCGGCCGCGTGGTGTTCCTGCGTGACGGCCGCCTGGCCGGTGAGCTGGCCGCCCCCACGCCACGGGTGGTCGCGGAGCGGATGACCGGGCTGGAGACGGCGTCGTGATCGGCGTCATCCGCGGGTCTCTCGCGGGCCGGTGGTCCGGTCTCGCCGGCTCGATCCTCGCCGTAGCACTGGGGGTGGCGCTGTCGGCCGCCGCCGGGCTGGCGCTCGCCTCGGCGTACGGCGCACCGGACCGGCCGCCGCGGTGGTACGTGAGTCCTGACGTGGTCGTCGCGGGCCCCCGCGCGGTCGGCGGTACCGCGTTGCCGCCGGAGGAGCGCGGGCACGTGCCCGCGGACGCGGCCGCCCGGCTGGCCGGGGTGGACGGTGCGAGCCGGGTCATCGTGGATCGCGCGGGGCACGCGCGGCTCGGCCAGGCGAGCGAAGCGCACCCGTGGACCGCCGCGGCCGTCCACCCGTATTCGCTCGTCTCCGGCGAGCCGCCCGTGACCGGCGAACAGATCGTCGTGGCGGCGTCCGCGGGACACCGGCCAGGGGATCGGGTCACCGTGGACACGGTGGACGGTGCCCGGAGGTTCACCGTCAGCGGCGTGCTCAGGTCGGATGCCCCGCCCGTGCTGTACGTCACGGATGCGACGGCGCTGCGGCTGTCGCGGGGCCGTATCGCCGCGGTCGCCCTGTTCGCCTCGCCGGGAACCGATGCCGCCGCGCTCGCCACCGGCGTACGCGCGGCGCTCGCCGGCCGGCCGGCCCTGCGGGTCCTCACCGGCGACGCCCGCCGGGCCGCAGAGCCCGACCCCGACGAGGGCCTGATGCTGGCCGCGGGCACGTTGCTGGGCGAGATGGCGGGCATCTCCGCGTTCGTGTCCGCGTTCGTGGTGGCCGGTACCTTCGCCTTCACCGTCAACCAGCGGCGCAGGGAGTTCGCGCTCCTGCGGGTGGCCGGAGCCACGCCGCGGCAGGTCCGCAGGCTGGTGCTGGGCGAGGCGTGCTGCGTCGGCGTGCTGGGCGGGGTGGCCGGTTGCGTCCTCGGGGTCGTGATCGCGCCGCCGCTCGCCCACTGGCTCGCGGACGCCGGGCTCGCCCCGGACGGCTTCACCGCACGCGTCGTTTGGTGGCCCCTGGCCGCGGCGTTCGCGCTCGGCCTGGTCATGGCGGTGATCGGGGCGTGGGCGGCGGCCAGGCGCGCGGGCAGGGTGCGGCCCGTCGAGGCGCTGCGCGACAGCGCGGCCGAGTCGCGGGCCATGACACCGGCCCGCTGGGTGTGCGGACTGGCGTGCGTCGCGGGCGCCGTACCGCTCGCCCCGCTCCTGAGGGCCCCGGAGGGTGCCGCGTACCTGCTCGTGGTCGCCATGCTGCTGATCCTCGGGTGCGCCCTGCTGCTGCCGGCTCTCGCGCCGCCCCTGGTGCGCCTGCTCAGCGTGGGGGCCCGTGGGCCGGCCGGGTCGCTGGCCCGTGAGAGCGCCCTGGCCGCCGCGCGGCGGACCGCGTCGACCGCCACGCCGGTCCTGATGACGATCGGCCTCGCCGGGGCGAGCCTCGCCGGCACCGCCACTCTCTCCGCCACGCAGGCTCTCGGTATGCGCGATCACGTCACCGCCGCGGCGATCGTCGTCCCGTACGGCCCGGCGGCGCTGTCCGACGCCGTCACCGCGGAGGCCGGCCGCGCCCCCGGTGTCGCCTCGGCCGTCCCCGTGAAGCGGTCCTCGGCGTACGACGACCGCGACGGCATGATCAGGCAGCGCGCCGCGTGGTACGTCGACGGCCCGTCGTCGCCGGCGGTCCTCCGCCTGCCGGTCGTCGCCGGCACGCTCGACCGCCTGACAGGCGAGACCGTCGCCGTGTCCCGTGCCATGGCCGAGACGCACCGCTGGACCGTGGGCACCCAGGCGGACCTGTGGCTCGGCGACGGCGCCGCGGCGCGGCTGCGCGTCGTCGCCGTCGTGGAGGATCGGCTCGGCCTGCCCGACGTCGTCCTCCCCTGGACGCTGGCCTCCGGGTACTCCGCCCGGCCACGGCCCGATGCCGTCTACCTGGCCCTGGACGCGGGAGCCGACCGCACGGCCATCGGCGAGGCCCTGCGACCCCTCGGCGCCGGGCTGGTCTCGGCGGGCGACCACCTGTCCACCCTGGACGCCGAGTTCGACCGCCTGGCCCGGCTCGCTCTGCTCACCATCATCGGCATGGCCCTGGCCTACACCGGCGTCTCCGTCGCCAACACCCAGCTGATGGCCACCAGCGGCCGCTCGGGAGATCTCACCGCACTCCGCCTGGCCGGGGCCACCCGCCGCCAGCTCCGGCGCATCGTAGGCCGCGAGGCCGTCCTCGTCACCGCGACCGGCGCCCTGCTCGCCTTCGCCGTCGTCGCCGCCACCCTCGGACTCGTCACGGCCGCCCTGCTCCCGGCCGTCTCCCGGATGGTCATCGTGGTGCCCTGGACGACACTCGTCCCCATCACCATCGGCTGCGGCCTCATCGCGTCACTGGCGGGGCTCGTGCCTCTGGCCGGGCGCCGCCTCCGCTGACCGGCCGATCGATGCGCACGGTCAGGCGGGGACGAGCTTCTGGTCGGCGGGGACGGCTCGGGCGATCACGGTCACGGCGATCAGGCAGATGGCCACGGAGGTGAGGAAGACGGTGGGAAGGGTGGTGAGGTCCGCCAGGAGGCCGCCCGCCGCGGCACCTATCGGCATGCCGCCCATGCCGATCAGGCGGTAGGCCGAGTTGACGCGGCCGAGGAGGGGGGTGGGGATGAGGCGGTGGCGCAGGGAGACGACGATGACGTTGGACATGGCGCCGGTGATGCCGATGAGGACGGCGGCGGTGTAGGTGGGGAGTGGGTGCGGGAGGAGGACGGGGGTTAGAAGGAGAAGGCTGTTCGTCAGCCAGGTGGCGAGGAGGGTGGGCTTGTCGCCGAGCAGGCGCAGGAGGGGGGCCGTCGTCAGGGAGCCCAGGAGGGCGCCGGTGGCGATGGCGGTCATCACGAGGCCGTAGCCGCCGGGGGTCAGGCCGATCGGGGAGTCGTCGCCTACGGCCCACAGCACGAAGACGGCCCAGTAGGCGGCGTTGGCGGTGTTGAGCAGGCCCGCGGCGACGGCCACGGCGCGCAGGACGCGGTGGCCGCGCAGGTAGCGCAGGCCTTCGGCGATGTCGGCGCGGAGGGGGCGGGGGGACGGCGACACGTCCTGGGTACCGGCGGAGACGTCCTGGGGACGGGTCGAGACGTCCTGGGGACGGGTCGAGACGTCCTGAGAGCCGGCCGAGACGTCCTGGAGATGGTGGGAGTGGGGGTGGAAGTGGCCGCGCATGCCCAGTAGGAGGGTGGCGGCGGCGGCGTAGAGGGTGGCGGGGGTGAGGAAGAGGGCGGTGGTGCTCAGGGCTGCCAGTACGCCGGCGGTGGGGCCGCCCAGGAAGTCGTTGCCCACGGTCTGGGCGCCTACTATCCGGCCGTTGGCGGTGGTCAGTCGGTCGGGGGGGACGGTCATGGGGAGGATCGACTGGGCGGAGGTGTCGGAGAAGACCTCGGCTGTGCCGGTCAGGAGGAGGGCGGCCAGGAGGAGGGGCAGGGTCAGGTGGCCGAGGGCGGTGGCGGCGGCGGTGAGGGTCAGGGCGCAGGCTCGCAGGGTGTTGGTGGCGATCATGATGCGTCTGCGGTCGTGGCGGTCGGCCATGGCGCCGGCGTGGAGGGCCAGGAGCAGCCAGGGGAGGGTCACGGCGGCTCCGGTCAGGGCCACCAGGGACGGGGAGCGGGTCAGGGTCACCGCCAGCAGGGGGGCGCCTACCTTCAGGACGCCGTCCGCGAGGTTGGACAGGGTGGTGGAGGACCACAGGTAGGCGAAGGTCCTGGTGGGCATCGCGGCTCCTCCGATAGAGTTTGTGCAAGGAAAACTGTGCATAGGTTTGTTTGCAAAGATAGGTGTGCACGCCCATGGAAGGCAAGTCGTTCTCCGCGCGCACCCTCGACGCGGGCGCGCTGAAGTCGTTCGCGCATCCCACCCGGCTGCGCCTGTACGAGCTGCTGGACGAGCACGGGCCCTCCACCGCGACCCGGCTCGCCGAGCGGCTGCGGGAGAACACCGGCGTGACCAGCTACCACCTGCGGGAGCTGGCCAAGCACGGGATGATCGAGCAGGTTCCGGGGCTCGGCAAGGGCAAGGAGAAGTACTGGCGCGTCACGCCGGGAGGCTTCTCCTTCGGGCCGCCGCCGGACGACGGGGCCGACACGGTGTCGGCGGTGGAGACCCTGATGGACCACCTCGTGCGGCAGCGCGGCGCCGAGCTGGCCCGGTGGCGGGCGGAGGAGGCCACGCTGGCGCCGGGGTGGGCCGAGGCGAGCGGGCTCACCCGTCGTTCACTGCGGCTGACCCTGGAGGAGGTGGAAGAGATGTCCCGCCAGGTGCACGAGGTGCTCGCCGTCTACCGCGAGCTGTCCGACCGCCGGGGGGGCGAGTCCCCGGTCACCCCGGATCCCGCCATGGCAAGGGTCGTCGTCCACTTCGACGTGCTGCCGGCGCGGCCCGGGGAGGCACCCGAGGCCGGGTGAGAGCCGGCGAGGGCGTACGGGCACGTCAGCGGCGTGGAATAACGATTGGACACGGGAGGGATCGTCCAGCATGCTCGGCCAGCGTGACACGAACCGACATGCCGGACGCCTGGGACGAACGGGCGATGCTGGAGACGTTTCTCGACTACACCCGCGCCACCGTGCGCGCCAAGTGCGAGGGGCTGAGCGACGAGCACGCGCGCAGCGCGCCGCTCGCGACGTCGCCCCTGATGACGATCAGCGGGCTGGTGAGCCATCTGCGGTGGGTGGAGTACTCCTGGATCCAGGTGCGCCTGTTCGGGGAGGACGACCACGGGCCCTGGACCGACGAGGACCCCGACCGGGAGATGCGCATCGGGGTGGACATCCCGCTGAAGCAGCTGCTGGGTGAGTACGAGGAGCAGAGCGAGAAGTACCGGCGGCAGCTGGCGGACATGGACCTGGACACCCGGGCCGTGAAGCCCACCCGGGCCGGGGAGCACGTGAGCCTGCGATGGATCTACCACCATCTGATCGAGGAGACCGCCCGGCACAACGGTCACATCGACATACTCCGCGAAATGGCGGACGGGGTGACCGGAGACTGACCCACCCAGTGGGCCGACATGCTCTACAATTGCGCGCAATTGCGGCAACTGCCTTCGGGGGAACTTCCATGCGCCTGCGGTTCTTAGGATCCACGTCGGAGGCCGGAGCCTGCCCGTCGCTGTACGAGACGGACCGGGGCACGATCGTCGTGCAGGGGCTGGCGGTGACCGACCCCGAGGCCCGTGCCGACCTGCTGCACGTGCTGGACGGGGAGGACGCCGTCGAGGTGCCGCGGGAACTGCTCACCGAGATCGCCCGCCGTCTGCTTCTCTAGCCCCACCTGCGGGAACATCTCTCTGATCACGAATAGGGAGATCCCTATGGCGGTAGCGGGCCCCCGGGTCTACCCTCAGGCAGGTCCGACGGCCGAGCCGGAGGTAGGTGTGAGCGGCTTTCAGCAGGCGCGGGTCCATCTGGGCACGCAGCTTCGGCAACTGCGCGAAACCGCACAACTGTCGGGCAAGGATCTCGCGGCACGCCTCGGCTGGCAGGCGTCCAAGGTGTCGCGCATCGAGAACGCCCGGCAGAGCGCCTCCGAGGAGGACGTGGTCGTCTGGGCCCAGGCGGTGGACGCGCCGTCCGAGGTGATGGACGAGCTGATCGCGCAGGCGATCACGCTGGTGGAGCGGCAGGACTCCTGGAGGCAGCGGCACAAGAGCGGGCTGGCCGCGCTCCAGGAGGAGGTCCGCGAGCTGGAGTCCCGCACCCGCCTGCTCCGGGTGTTCGAGCCCGGCCTGATCATCGGCCTGCTGCAGACCGCCGAGTACGCCCGGCACATCTTCGCCAAGGTGCGCCGTGTGCAGGGGTCGAGCGACGACATCGACGCGGCCATCCGGGTGCGGATGCGCCGGCAGGAGATCCTTTACGACCCGGCGCGGCGGTTCCACTTCCTGATGCCCGAGGCCGTGCTGCGCTACCGGCTGGCCCCGGACGAGGTGATGCGCGGCCAGCTCGACCGGCTGCTGGCCGTGACGACGCTGCCGAACGTCGAGTTCGGCCTCATCCCGTTCGAGGCGGAGCTGCCGTCCGCGCTGCTCAACGGATTCTGGCTCTACGACGAGACGCTGGTGGGGGTGGCCACCCGGACCAAGGAGCTGGTGCTGCGCGACCCCGACGAGATCACGTTCCACGCGGCGGCGTTCGAGGAACTGAGGGCGGTGGCGGCGTTCCAGGAGCAGGCGCGGGAGCTCATCGTCCGCGTTCTGGTCGAGTACTCAAAACAATCGGAGCCTTAATCCGCACAATTGCTTGCCGAAAATGACGTGATCATGCAATCCTTACCTCCCGGGATGATGCGGAGGTGAGGCCGGTGCTGGACACCATGTCATCCCTTGAGCTCTTCGCGGACTCCGCCCGCACCCACATCGACCTCTCGGTCAGGGTCGTCCACGGCACCCCGGCGAGCGTGCGCGTGCGCAACCGCTTCAGCAGCAACCTGCACGAGATCGTCACGTGCAGCTCCCAGGGCGCGTTCGTCACCTCCTGGGGATACCGCCTCGGCACGGTGGACGACATCGAAGCCGCGGCCGGCCGGCTGGCGTACCTCCTCGCCGCGCTGCCCGCCTGAGCCGCCCACCGCGCGAACACGGTCACCGCGGGCGCAGGCTCGACGCCATCCGCTCCAGGTTGCCGACGAACCGCCGCACGTCCGCCTCGGAGTGCTGCACCGACACCGTCCACTGCTCGCACTTGCCCCACGGCGGCAGGAACACCCCGCCGTTGTGCTGGTACAGCCAGTGCGCGTTGCCCCACTGGTCGGGGTACAGCACGAAGTCGCGGTAGTCGCGCAGCGGCCGGTCGTTGAAGACGACGGCCCCCTTGGCGCCGTAGGAGCGCACGTGGCCGGGCAGCCCGTACCGGTGCATCACCTCCTCGGCGCCGTCGGACATCACCCGCCGCAGCCGCTCGAAGTGCCGGTACGCCCCGTCGTCCAGGACGTCGAGCAGCATGGCGCGGGCGGCGGCCATGGTGAGGGGGTTGCCGTTGAACGTGCCCACCTGCTCGTAGGTGCCGTCCGCGATCCTGTTCATCAGCTCGGGCACCCCGCCGATCGCGCCGCAGGGGATGCCGCCGGCCAGCGCCTTGGCCAGGCAGATCAGGTCGGGCACCACCCCGGACCACTGCGTGGCCCCGCCGGGCGAGACGGCGAGGCCGGTCTTGACCTCGTCGAACGCCAGGTAGGCGCCGTGCCGGTGCAGCAGCCGCTTCAGTCCCGCGAGGTAGCCGTCCGGCGGCGAGATGAGGCCGATGTTCATCATGATCGGCTCGATGATCATGCCGGCGATCTCGCCGGGGTTCTCCACCAGCAGCCGCTCCACCGGCTCCAGGTCGCCGAACGGCACCACCAGCGTCAGCTGCGCCAGGGCGGGCGGCACGGCCCGGCCCACCGGCACCGAGTAGGGGCGCTCGGCGGGGCCGGACAGCACGGGGTCGGGGTACACCGACACCTGCACGCTGTCGTGGTGCCCGTGGTACGTGCCCTCCACCTTGATGATCTTCATTCGGCCGGTGACGGCCCGCATCAGATGGACCGCGTCCATGGTGGACTCGGTGCCGGAGTTGCCGAACCGCCACAGCGGCAGCCCGAACCGCCGGGCCAGCTCGCGCGCCACCACGACCGCGTCCCCGGTGGGCTGGGCGAAATGCGTGCCCCGGCGCACCCGGTCGGACACCGCCTCCACGATCGCCGGGTGGGCGTGGCCCGCGAGGCCCACGCCGAAGCCGCCGTGCAGGTCGACGTAGGAGGTGCCGTCCACGTCCACCAGCCGCGAGCCGGTGCCGTGGGAGACCCACACCGCGCCGGGCGGGGCGTCCTGCCAGTTGGAGGCGACGCCGCCGGGCAGCACGTCGGAGCTGGCGGCGCGGACCCGGCGCGACTCGGCGGTGCGGGAGAGGAAGACGGCCTCCTCCTCGGCGATCAGGCGGTCCAGCAGGCTCAGATCTCGTTCGACGATGGAGTCACTGGCGACGGACATCTTCGTTCCTTTCGACCGCCGGCAACCGGCCGGTCAGGTATGCGGCGCCGACCCAGGCGATCCATTGGTAGGTGACCTCCTCCTCGGGGGCGAGCGGGCCCGGCACGTAGCCGCGTGAGGCCACGCCGCGCTGCACGCCTTCGCACGCCTCCCAGTCCTGCCGGTTGGTGACGTCCCAGAAGTCCACCGCGTACGACGGGTCGGTGCCCGCCGCCTCCGGCGGGAACAGCCACTGGCAGGTGACCTTGGTACGCCCCGCGGCGACCGGTTCGAGCACGTGGGTCATGACGTAGTCGGGGTGCATGCTGATCAGCAGGTTGGGGAAAAGCTGGATGTACTCGACCTTGCGCCGCAGCGATCCGACGATCCCCCGCAGGTACGTCCCGCCGGACGCGCCGGTCATCGACATGGTGTCGGCGCCGTCCACCAGGGTCATGCTGCCGCCCGCCCACAGCCCGGTGGGCGGGTAGTTGTCGCCGCTGTCCGGCGGGGAGACCCGGCACAGCTCCGGGTGGATCGCCGGGCAGTGGTAGCACTCGTGGTAGTTCTCCACGGCGAGCTTCCAGTTGGCCGCGAGGTCGTACTCGTGCGTGGCGGCCACCACCAGGCGTTCCATCTCGTACGGCGCGACGATCTCCTCCAGGCCGGCCAGGTACTCCCGCAGCGGCGGCGCGTCGCCGGAGGCGTTGACGAAGACGAAACCGTGCCACTCCTCCACCACGGCGGGCACCAGGCCGAGCCCCGTCGTGTCGTAGGCGTCGCCGTGGTCGCGGGGCAGGCGGTGCAGCGCGCCCTTCAGGTCGTACACCCAGTTGTGGTACGGGCAGGCGATGAGGCGGCCGGTGGCCCGCGAGCCGCACGGCAGCAGTTCGTGGCCGCGGTGGCGGCAGACGTTGTAGAAGCCGCGCAGGGTGCCGTGCTCGTCGCGCACCAGCAGCACGCTGTCGTCGCCGACCGCGACCGCCATGCGCGAGCGCGGGCCGAGGTCGGCGGACCGCCCGGCGCACACCCAGCCGCCGGACAGGATCACCTCCCGCTCGAACGCCAGCACGTCGTCGGACAGGTACGCGGCGGCGGGCAGCATCGTGCCCGGCGCCTTCATGCAGGCCCGCACCTGGTCCAGGTCGAGGGGGGCGGTGCGCCCCCGGGCCGAGTTGGTCATCGACGCCACCTCCGGTCGCGCAGGATTCGCTTCGAGCACAGGTATCCGGCGATGCCGGTGACCCCGCCACCGCCGTGCGTGGCGGAGGAGCACTGGTAGAGACCGCGGACCGGCGTGGTGTAGTCGGCGTAACCGGAGGCCGGGCGCAGGTGGAACAGCTGGTCGGTGGACAGCTCGCCGTGGAAGATGTTCCCGCCGATCAGCCCGTACTCCCGCTCCATCTGGTGCGGGCCGATCACCTGCCGGTGCAGGACCGACGCCTTGAAGCCGGGGGCCAGGTCGTCGTACAGGCCGATCACCCGGTCGGCGTAGGCGTCCAGCTCGGCCTGGTGCGGCTCGGCGGACCAGGTGTGCGGCACCCACTGGGTGAACATGGACATGACGTGTGTGCCCTCCGGGCACAGGCTCGGGTCCAGGACGGACGGGATGACGCTGTCGGAGAACGGCGCGGCGGCCGGGCGTCCCTCGCGGGCGTCCTGGAAGGCGCGCTCGACGTACTCCAGGTCGTGGCACAGCTCCACCGAGCCGCTCAGCTGCTCCGGCGCCAGGTCGGGGCGCGCGGTGAAGCGGGGCAGCGCAGACAGCGCGATGTTGATCTTCACCACGCCGCTGCGGGACCGCCAGCGCTCGATGTCGGTGACGAAGTCGTCCGGCAGCTCGGCGCGCTCCACCTGCTCCAGGAAGGTGATCCTCGGGTGGGTGGCGGCGACCACCACCGGGGCGGTGAACTCGCGGCCGTCGGCGAGCGCGACCCCGCTCGCCCGGCCGCCGCGCACCAGGATGCGCTCCACCTTCGCGTCGGTGAGCACGTGCGCGCCGAACGCCTCGGCCGAGCCGCGGATCGCCGCCGAGACCGCGCCCATGCCGCCGATCGGGTAGCCCCAGCCGCCCATCTTGCCGTCGCCGACGTCGCCGATGGTGTGGTGCATCATGACGTACGCCGTGCCCGGCTCGGCGGGACCGGCCCAGGTGCCGATCACGCCGTTGATGGCCATGGTGCCCTTGACCTGCGGCGACTCGAACCACTCGTCCAGCAGGTCGGAGATGGACATGGTGAACAGGCGGACCGCGTCGGCGGTGCCGCGGGTGGACAGGCCGCGCATGGCCCAGGCCAGGCGCAGCTGCTCGATCAGGTCGCGGGGCCGGGCCGAGCCGATGTTCGGCGGGGTCTTCATCAGCAGCGGGGCGAGCACGTCGCCGACGCCGCGCAGCCACGCCTCGTAGCGGGGCATGGCGTCGGCGTCGCGGCGGCTGAAGGCCGCGAGCTGCGTGTGGTCGTGAGCCTCGTCCCCGGTGAGCAGGAGCGACCTGCCGTCGGGGAAGGGCATGAAGTCGGGGCCCATGGGGACCACCCGGTAACCGTGCTCGGGCAGTCTCAGGCCGTTGACGATGGTCGGGGGCATGAGGCTCATGACGTAGGACAGGGCGGTGACCTTGAACTCCGGTCCCCACGGCGTCTCGGTGGTGGCCGCCCCGCCGGTCACGGCGCGGGACTCCAGTACGAGGGGCCGTAGACCTGCCCTGGCGAGGTAGGCGGCGGCGACGAGGCCGTTGTGCCCGCCGCCCACGATGATGGCGTCGTAGGTGCTGCGCGGTGCGATGTCCGCTCTCCGGTCCACTGGCCGGGCCCTTCCTGCCACATTCGCGGGTTCCGTTCACCCGTAACGACCTGGAAAACTTGGCCTGAGAGCCTTGTGGCTGCAGACCCTCGCCTCCAGACTAACTGGTTAACCAGTCAGTCTGGCAAGAGGTGACCTGACGCGAGAAATGAGCCGCGCATGCCCCCCCACCCCCGCGAACCTCTGGACCGGCGCCGATTCCTGCTGGCCGCCGGGCTGATCGGGCTGACCGCGGCCTGCGGCGACCGGCCGGGACGTCCGGCCGCCGGCGCGTCCACCGTGCCGCTCAGCCGGCCGAGCGCGCCCGCGCAGCTGCCCCTTCACGCCGACGTGCCCATGATGGCCGCCGGGCTGCCACCCGAGCGGGGCGGGAAGCTGAAGCTCCTCAACTACGCCGAGTACATCTCCCCCGACGTGTGCAAGGCGTTCGGCAAGGAGCACGGCGTCGAGGTCGAGGTGACCACGTTCACCACGATGGACGAGATGGTGGCCAAGCTGCGCACCGCCGGGGAGGGCTTCGACGTGTGCTTCCCCACGCCGGACGTGGTCGGCAAGGTCGCGGTGGGCAAGCTGCTTCAGCCGCTCAACGCCTCCTACCTGCCCAATCTGGCCAACGTCTGGCCGCAGCTGCGCGACCCGTTCTACGACCAGGGCGCGCGGTACACCGTGCCCTACAACGCCTACACCTCCGGCGTCGGCTACCGCGCCGACCGGGTGTCCACGGTCCCCGCCAACGGCTACGACCTGCTGTGGGACACCGCGTACAAGGGCAAGGCGTACCTCATCGACGACGCCCGTGAGGGCCTGGCGCTGGCGATGCTCCGCAACGGGGTCACCGACATCAACACCGAGGACCCCGCCAAGATCAAGCAGGCCGGCGCCTGGCTGGCCGAGCTCGTCCCGCGGACCAACATCAAGCTGGGCATCCTCGCCTACCAGCTGGTCGCCGAGGGCCAGGCCACCGTCCACCACTGCTGGTCCGGCGACATGGTCAACGCGCAGTCCTACCTCCCCAAGGGCGTCGACGCCGACGTCCTCGGTTACTGGTACCCGGAGGGCTCCACCGGCATCGTCGGCACCGACACCGTCGCCGTGCCGCGCAACGCCCCCAAGCCGGTGCTCGCCCACATGTTCCTCAACCACCTGCTGGACACCAAGGTGGCCGAGAGCAACTTCTCCTACACCGGTTACCAGCCCGCCCTGACCGCCATCACCCCCGACAAGATGGTCTCCGACGGCTTCGTCACCGAACAGCTGAAACCCACCATCGTCACCCCCGACGTCTACGCCCGCAGCCTGCAGATCCTCCAGATCAGCCCTCCCGGCGAGGCGCTGTGGAACGACGCCTGGGCGGCCTTCAAGGCCGGCCGGTGACCACCGGCCCCCGTGTCCGCAACGGGACAGTTCGTTCGCACCGGTCGTAGCGGTCTTCGAGCGCGGGTAACGGACACCGGGGCGGCACAACGCCGAGCGGTCGTAGGACGATAGGGATCCGTATGTGGAGACGGCGAAGCGGGTGAGGGCTACGGACACGCGTACGGCGGCCACCGGGAGGACGGCCGGAAGCCGGGGATCGGTGGCGCGCACGGGACTGTGGGCGGCCCTCGCGGCACCGGGGACGCTGTGGATCCTCGCGCTGTTCGCGGTGCCGTTCTACGCGGTCGCGGCGGTGGCGTTCGGGTACACCGACCCGATCTTCAACGCGCCGGTCCCCGAGTGGGACCCGAGATACTGGGACTTCACCACGTTCAACGCCGTCCTGGAACGCAGCCTCACCGGCGACCTCCAGCCGGTGTTCCTGCGCACCCTGCTGTACGTGGCGCTGGCCCTCGGAGCCTGCGTGCTGGTCGGCTACCCGGTGGCCTACTACCTGGCCAGGCACGCGGGGCGCCGCAAGGGCCTCCTGCTGGCCCTCGTCCTGGCCCCCTGGTGGGTCAACTACATCACCCGGATGCTCGCCTGGCTCAACCTCCTCCAGGACGACGGCTACGTCAACGACCTCCTGATGGCGGGCCACCTCGTCAGCGAGCCCGTCCGCTGGCTGTCGGGAAACCCCTACACGGTGATCTTCGCCCTGGTCTACGGCTACATCCCGTTCTTCATCGTCCCGCTGTTCTCCACCCTGGACCGCGTGGACGAACGCCTCCTGGAGGCCGCCAGGGACCTCGGATGCACCGGCCCGAGGGCCTTCTGGCACGTCACCCTCCCCCTGTCCCGCCACGGCCTGATGACCGCCGCCGCCATCACCGCCCTGCCGATGTTCGGCGACTACTACACCACCAACCTGGTCTCCGGCTCCCCCACCACCACCATGATCGGCAACCAGATCGAGTTCTACCTCCTCGGCGGTTCGAGGAAGGAACTGGGCGCCAGTCTGGTCCTCATCCTCTCCGCCCTGCTCATGGCCCTCATGGCCTACTACCTGATCGCGACCCGCCGAGCAGAACGCGACCTCACATGACCCGCAGACGCCCCGCCGCCCGCCGCAGGCCGATCGTGCTCGCCACCCTCACCTGGCTGTACGTCGTCTGGTCGATCGTGCCGGTCCTGGTGGCCGTGCAGTTCTCCTTCAACGCGGGACGCTCGCGCAGCACGTGGCAGGGCTTCTCCCTGCGCTGGTACGCCGGAGACCCGTCCTCGGTGGCCGCCGACCCCGGCCTGCACACCGCGCTGTTCAACAGCCTGGTGCTGGCCGCCCTCACCACCCTGGTCGCCACCCCGCTCGGGGTGGCCCTCGCCATCGGCCTGTCCCGGTGGCGCGGGCGCACCAGCAAGGCGGCCAACGGCCTGATGCTCCTGCCCCTGGCGACCCCCGAGATCGTCATGGGCAGCGCCCTCTACCTGGTCTTCACCAACCTGTACCTGTTCGTGCCCCTGGGCCGCCCCGCGCAGGTGCTGGGCCACGTCACCTTCTCCATCTCCTACGTGGTGGTGATCGTCCGCTCCCGCCTGGCCTCCATCGGCGACGAGTACGAGACCGCCGCGCGCGACCTCGGCGCGAGCCGCGCCACCGCCCTGCGCCTCATCGTCCTGCCGCTGCTGGCCCCCGCCGTCTTCGCCGGCGCCATGATCGTCTTCGCGTCGTCCATGGACGACTTCGTCATCAGTGCCTTCCTGTCCCCCGACGCCTCCTCGGTGACCGTCCCCATCAAGCTGTACAGCGCCGTCCGCGCCGCCCCCAGCCCCGCGCTCAACGCCCTCGCCACCCTCCTGCTGGCCGCCTCCGCACTCGCCCTGCTGCTCGCCTGGCTCGTCCTGCGCCGCCGGGGCTCCACCGCCGCCCTGCGGGACATGGCCTCGATGTGATGCGCCGCTGACTGGTGGCGCGGGCTTCCCTCACGGCCCTGCTCGTGGCCGAGGTCGTCTCGGTCACGGGTAACCACGCCACGCGGCTGGCCCTGCCCTGGTTCGTCCTGGAGACGACGACGTCGGCGAGTCAGATGAGCGCGGTGCTGGCCACCCAGATGGCCTCCATGGCGCTCTGCGGCATCCC
The DNA here is from genome assembly GCF_042658925.1 of Sphaerisporangium aureirubrum. NCBI lineage: Bacteria > Bacillati > Actinomycetota > Actinomycetes > Streptosporangiales > Streptosporangiaceae > Sphaerisporangium > Sphaerisporangium aureirubrum. The sequence goes on along the minus strand of NZ_JBHSRF010000043.1, from coordinate 42,566 downwards.
GGCGGGGACGTTCGCCGCGCGGTTCCCGCCCCGGCGGGTCATGCAGGTGTCGGACCTGGCGCAGGGGATGCTGATCGGACTGGTGCCGGTCCTGCACGGGGCGGGGATGCTCTCGTTCCCCGCGCTGCTCGTCGTCGTCTTCCTCGTGGGCTCGTTCTTCGCGCCGTACCACGCGGCGCAGCGGGTGCTGCTGCCGTCCCTGGTGGGGAACGACCAGCGGGCGCTGACGCGGGCCAACACGCTGCTCGTCGGCGCGGCGCGCAGCGCGGCGCTGCTCGGCCCGGCGGTGGCGGCGGTGCTCATCGCGGAGGTGGGGGCGGCACAGGTGCTGGTGCTGGACGCGGTCAGCTTCGTCGCGGCGTCGCTGCTGGTCACGCTGTCCGTGCGGGACGGGAACCCGGCCGCGCCGGGGCCGGCGAGGGTGTTCGCCGGGGTGGTGCTGACGGTGCGGGACCGCGTGCTGCGGCCGTGGACGGCCGGGCAGTGCGCGTGCGAGATGGCCGTGCAGATCGTCCTCGCCGCGATCCCGGTGATGGCGTTCCTGCGGTACGGCGGGGACGCGCGCACCGCGGGAGCGCTGCTGATGACGTTCGGCGGGGGCGCCGTCGCGGGCAACGTCGTCGTGCTGGCGCTGCTGCGCAGGTTCACCGGGGCCCGGCTGATCGTGGCGGGGTGCGTCCTGGAGCCGGTCGCGCTGTGGGTGCTGGCCGTCGACACGCGCCTGGTGACGCTGGGCGTGGTGCTGCTGCTCGCGGGGGTGTTCCTCGGCCTGATGAACGGTCCCGGGGCGGCGATGCAGATCGAGCGCATGCCGCCGCACCTGCGTGCCCAGGGCATGTCCGCCTTCGTGACGGTCGTGCTGGCGGCGGGCGCCGTCGGGCTCGCGATCAGCGGGCCCGTCGCGGAGACCCTCGCGCCGCGCGCGGTGTTCGCGATCGTGGCGGCGCTCTACACGGCGGGTTCGCTGCTCACCGTCGTGGCCACCACCCGCGCGGCCTGACCCTGTTCGCCGGGCGATCCACCGCCGGTGCGGGAGTCATCGATTTCGGGGACTCCTGCGTCACACTGATGGAGAATGGGCGGACTTTATCGAAGAGGGCATATGACGTTCGTGGTCACCATATGGTCGGAGAACGCGGGGGAGTTGCGGGGCCTGCACACCTGGGTGATCAAGGAGCCGTTGATCCGGGGCCGGGCGCGGATCGTCGCGGTGGAGCCGGACGGCGACCGGCTGGGGCCGGTGGCGGACTCCCTGCAGGTGGCACTGGGGTCCGGGGACGCGGTGGCGGCGTTGGCGGGGATGGTCGTCAACTGGCTGGGGACCCGGCCGGAAGAGGTCACGGTGCGGCTGACGCGGGGAGACCGGGAGATCGAGGTTTCCGCGAAAGGCGTGAAATCACTCACCTCTGATGGAGTGCCGGAGTTGACGACACGCCTGGCCGAGGTGTTAGACGGGGACAACCGGCAATAAGGGGGCCCATAGCAGACAAAAACGATTACTTACCGGTGATAGCGGTATTCGTCCTGGGCGCTGATTCTCCGGCGCCGGTCCGCCGGGCCGATCCTTGCCGGGGGGCTGCGCCGGTGTGATGCTTGGCCGATGGATGCGGTCCAGACCATCATGGACCCTGGTGACCCCCCTTCTCACCCTCGTGGCCACCCTGATCGCCGTGGACGGGTGGCTGAGCTCCCGGCGGGGACGCGATCGGTCACCGCGGACCGTCGTCCAGGATCCCGTCCCGCAGTACTGTGCTCCCCCGCAGAGCCCCGTCCACCCTTCGTACGCCCAGTCCCCCGCGCCGGGCGTATACGTCCCGCCCGCGCCCTCGTACCGCTCGCCGGTCGGCGGGGCCGTTCCGTGGATCGTGGCCCTGGTCCACGTCCCCGTGCTGTTCATCGGGTGGTGGCACGTCGTCGGCTGGGAGTCGATCCTGGCCGAGTACACGGGCCGGGTCCCGGCGGAGACCGTGGACGCCATGCCCGTGAGCGCTTTCTTCTTCGTCCTCTGCGCGGCGCTGATCTGCCTGCGGCTGGCCCGGACGGGCGATCCCGCCTCCGGGGAGTTCCGGCGCCGGTCTACCTGGGGTTCCTGATCGCCGACGTGGTCACCGCCGCCGTCCTCGTCGTGGCCAGGGACCAGATCTGGAACTACTCGTTCCTGCCCGCCTTCGCGTTGTTCCTCCTGCTGGCGGGCTGGTCCCTCCCCCAGGGGCGGCGCGGCGCGGGCCGCTAGCGGTCTACGGCAGGTCCGCGAGGACCGGGCTCAGCGCCGGGCGTTTGGGGGCGCGGCCGTCGCCCGAGGAGCGGCCCCGCACGCGGCGGACCGCCCACGGGCCGAGGAACGACGCGGCCCAGGTCAGTTCGGCGCGGGCGCGGCGCCAGGACGGCGTGGGCGGGAGGAACGGGAGCGGGTCGGACCAGGTGGGGTCGCTGCCGGGCAGGCCCAGGGTGTGGGCGACGGCGGCGGCGATGCGGGCGTGGCCGAGGGGGGCCGCGTGCAGGCGGTCGGGGCTCCACAGGCGGGGGTCGGTGGTCACCTGGTGGGGGAAGGTGTCCACGAGCAGCGCGCCGTGGCGGTGGGCCGCGTCCCGGACGTGGTCGTTGAGGGCCAGGACCCTCGGGCGCAGGCGCCGGACCAGGGGGGCGATCTGTCCGACGTCGGGATAGGTGAAGGTGACCACCCGGGCGCCGGAGGCGGTGAAGGCGGCCAGCATCGCCTCCAGCTCGGCGGCGACGGCGCGGGCGTCGAAACCCGGCCTGATCAGGTCGTTCATGCCCGCCATGACCGTCACCAGGTCCGGTTCCATGGCCAGGGCGGCCTCGGTCTGCTCGGCCCTGACCCGCGCGGCCACCCGGCCGCGGATCGCGAGGTTGGCGTAGCGGAACTCCGGCTCCCCCACGGCCAGCATCTCGGCGAGCCGATCGGCCCAGCCCCGGTAGCCGGCCGTCTCGTCGCCGTCGTTCAGCCCCTCGGTCTGGCTGTCCCCGACCGCGACGTATCTCAGGTATCCCATCGGGCCCGCTCCCCCTTCGATCACTTGCTTCCGGTGGCGGCCGAGCGCCGCGCCAGCACGGCGAGGGCCCACTCGCCCCAGCGGCGGTTCTCCCGTTCCAGGGACAGGCCGCGGGTCAGCGTCAGGTAGGGGCCGACGCGCTCGGCGTGCGCCAGGAACTCGTCCTCGGTGCGGCCGTCCAGCATCCGGGCGCGCAGCCGGTCGAACCGGGCGATCTTGGCCTCGGCCCAGGCCATGCGCTCCTCGATGGCGGCCCGTACGCCATCGGCGTCGCCGGCGTCCACGGCCTGGACCATGACCCACAGCTCGTCGCGGACTGCCCCCGGACGCGGCGGCGTGGCGGTGAACTCGCGCAGCACCCGGCGCCCGGCATCGGACAGGGAGAACAGCCGTTTGTTGGGACGGCGCTCCTGCTGGACGACGTGTGCGCGGACCAGGCCCTCGGCCTCCATCCGCTCCAGCTCCCGGTACAGCTGCTGGGGCGTCGCCATCCAGAAGTTGGCCACCGAGGCGTCGAACCCCTTGGCCAGGTCGTACCCGGACGCCTCGCCCTCCAGGAGCGCGGCCATCACGGCGTGGCGCAACGACATGGCGCCAACGATATCGCCGAGTTGATTACCTGTCTCGTCACCTATTCAACGATGTGACTAATCACACTCGCCGAGAGGCCCGGTCAGGCGATGACGGACGGGACGCCGCGGCGGGTCATGGAGCGGGCGATGATGAGGCGCTGGATCTCGCTGGTGCCCTCCCAGATGCGGTCGACGCGCAGCTCGCGCAGGAACCGCTCGGCCGGGGTGGTGCGCATGTAGCCGCGGCCGCCGAAGGTCTGGACGGCGCGGTCGGCGCAGCGGCCGGCGGCCTCGCTGGCGAAGAGCTTGGCGAGGGACGCCTTGGCGTGCACGATCTTGGGGTCGGCGCCGGAGTCGGTGAGCTCGGCGACCTCGTAGACCAGCAGGCGGGCCGCGGCGGCGTCGGCGGCCGAGTCGGCGAGGGGGAAGGCGACGCCCTGGTGCTCGATGATGGGCACGCCGCCCTGGACACGGGTGGTGGCCCAGGCGACCGCCTCCTCCAGCAGGCGGCTCATCGCGCCGACGCAGTGGGCGGCGATGCCGAGGCGTTCCTCCACGAACCACGCGCGCTGGATGTCGTCCGCGGCGCCGAGGCCGCCGAGCACGGCCCCGGGGCCGATGCGCACGCCGTCCAGGCGCAGGGTCGGGTGGCCGTGCGGGAAGGTGTGGGTGAACGGCGGGTCGTCGGCGAAGGACAGGCCCTCGGTGCCGGCGTCCACGATGAACAGCGTGGGGCCGTGGCCCTGCGCGATCGCCACCACGATGTGCGCTGCGGCGACGTCGCCGCTGGTCACGAACCACTTCTCGCCGTCCAGCACCCAGCCGTCGCCGTCGGGGCGCGCGGTGGTGGCGATGCCGGAGGGGTCGGACCCGGCGTGCTCCTCGGTGACGGCGTACGACAGCCAGCCCTCGCCGCGCAGCGCGGGGCGCAGGTAGCGGTCGATCTGCTCGGGCGTGCCCGCCGACAGCACGTTGTAGGCGTCCGGCACCCACCACCACAGGCCGTTGGTGTTGCGGCCGAGCTGCTCGTGCGCCACGACGTAGTCGACGGCCGACCAGCCCTGGCCGCCGTGCCCGGGGGCGTGCCTGCCGCCGTTGAGGCGGGCCCGCACGGCGGCCTTCATGATGCCGTCCACCACGTCGGCGGGCAGGCGGCCGCCGGCGCGCTCGGCGGCCTCCTCGTGCGGGAGCAGTTCGTTGTCGACGAAGTTCCGGGCCCGTTCGCGCAGCTCGGCCTGTTGCCGCGTTAGCCGTACCAGGGAAGTCATGGCACCACCAGATCACTGTTACGCTGACTGGTCACCCAGTCAACTCAGTGCGGCGACCGGTGTCAATAGCGTTCCCCGCCCCGAGCGACGCCAGCAGGTCCGGCAGCCCTCCGGTCGCGGCGGCGATCGCGATGGCGTTCTGGTACTCGCGCCAGTGCACGACCTTCCCGTCCCGGGCACGCAGCACACCGATGAACGGGGCCCAGGCCTCGTGGTCCGTGCCCGGGAGCGCGCCGCCGAGCTCGTACTCGACCACGATCACCTCGGGGTCGGGGGTCTCGTGCACCACCACGCCGCGGCGCCGCAGCTCGAACGGGAAGGTCGCCCGTGCCGGGCGGGCGAAGGCGAGCCACGCGTCCCGGCCCTCCCAGCGGCGCGGCCGGCCGGGCGGGGCGAACGGGGTCTCGACGACGAGGTCCTCGGCCAGGAGGTCCTCGTCGGCGCCGAACACCTGGAAGCTCTCGAACAGTTCACGGGGCGTGGGCATGGCGAGTCCCTTCGGCCGGACTAAGATGAGTGGCTACTCATGATGCAAAATAATGAGTGATGACTCATGTTGTCAACGGACGGGACCCATGCCTGAACCAGCACCCCTGCCCCTGCGGGCCGACGCGCGGCGCAACCGGGCGCGCATCCTCGCCGCGGCCGAGGCCGTCTTCGCCGAGAAGGGCGCGCGGGCGTCCACCGAGGAGGTCGCCGCGCGGGCCGGCGTGGCGATCGGCACGGTCTTCCGGCACTTCCCCACCAAGAAGGACCTGCTCCAGGCGATCGTCAAAGACCTGCTGGAACGGCTCACCGGGGAGATCGGCGCCTTGGCCGCGGACGGCGACCCCGCGACGTCGCTGTTCGTCTTCTTCGGCGGCATGGTGCGGCAGGCCGCGGCCAAGAAGACGGTCGCCGACCTGCTGGCCGCGGACACCGGCGTCGAGCTGGAGGTCACCGGGCCGGTGCTCACGCTGCGCTCCGCCGTCGAGACCCTGCTGCTGCGCGCCCAGGAGTGCGGCGCCGTGCGGCCGGAGATCCGCCTCGACGAGGTGCTCGCCCTGCTCACCGCCACCTGCCAGGGCGCGCTGCGCTCCGGCTGGGACGCGGGCCTTCAGGAACGCACCCTCGCCATCGTCTTCGCCGGCATGCGCGGCCGGCCCCCGGACTAGAAGACCGATGAAGATCTTGGATTGTCAGGTGGTGCTGTCTTTCAGGGCATGGTCGTGATTCGCCAGGCGACGCCATCGTGGTGGAGTCCAAAGCTGATGAGGGTGCGCAGGTTGAGGGCGGCGGCGCGGGTGTGGAGCCAGGCGTTGTTCTTGATGGTTCCGATGTACCGGAGGCGGCGGTTGCCTCGGTGGACGAGCCAGGCGACGGCGCGTTCGACGGGTGGTCGCCAGCGGCGGTAGGCGGCCTGCCAGTCGGGATCGGTTGCGGCTTGTCGGCGGGCGGCGGCCAGATCGTCATGGTGTGGCCGGATGGTGAGGATCCGCCCGGACTTGGCCGTGGTGCATCGGGGGCGGAGCGGGCAGCCGGTGCACTGGCCGGTGAACAACGCCTTGCGCTGCTGGTAGCGGCCCGCCGGTGCCGCCAGCGGGACCTGGTGCCCGGCAGGGCAGGTCACCGTGCCGGCGGCGGTGTCGATGAGGAAGTCGTCGAGGCTGAACCCGCCGGGGACGGCGGTCTTGAGCGGTGCCGGTTTGACGAACAGCCGGTGACCGGCCTGCTGCAGGGCCTGACGGGTCACTGCGGCGGAGTAGGCGCTGTCGGCGAAGACCTCTACCGGGTCGTCCTCGCGGGCCAGAAGGGGCAGGGCGAGGCTGGACTCGTGGTGGGCGGCCCCTGCGCCGGGGGCCAACACCACGGCGGTGAACAGGCCGGTGTGGGGTTCGACCGCCAGGTGGGCTTTGTATCCCTCCTGGTGGTGGCTGCGGGTCTTGTGGACATGGCGGGACTGAGGGTCGACGGTGGAGACCACACGGTCGACAGCGGTGCCGCGGGCGATACGCCAGCGTCCCTCGCGGCCGTCGCCGTCGGGTTCGACGTCCTGCCCGGCGACCAGGGCCAGCAGCCCGGCCGCATGGGCGGCCTTGTCGTCCAGGCGCTGGGCGGGCAGGTGCTCCAGCAGATGCAGCGCGTCTTTGACCAGGGCATCGAGGAGGTCGGCGCGGGCGTGTTCGTCGTTCCAGGCGATCGGCGGTTTGGCGGTGGTGGTGTAGTCGGTGGCGGTGCAGCGCGCGGCGGCGATGTCGGCGGCTCCGGGGACGTGGCGGATCACCGCGCGGATGGCGGCGATCAGCTGGGTGATGGTGTCCTGGGTGGCGACCGCGTCATCCAGCACGGCCGAGTCCAACGCCCGGCGGTGGCGTCCGGCAAGCACCCCGGTGGCCTTGACCACCTCCCGCACCACCTCAAAGACCCGCTCCGGGCGCGTCGTGCGGGCCAGCCGACGGCGGAAGTAAGCCAGCAGCGACGGATCGAAGGCGGTGTCGTGCAGCCCGAGCCCGCATGCGGCCTTCCACCGCAGGTCACAGCGCAGTTCCTGGACGGTGTCGAAGTCCGATAAGCCATGCAGGCTCTGCAGGATGATCGCGGCCGCCAGGATCTGCGGCGGCATACTCGGGCGACCGTTGGCCGAGGGATACATGTCGGCGAACATCGACGCGGGGAACAACCGGTCACGATGCTCGGCCAAGAACGCGAACACGCTCCCGGACGGGATCAGCTCCCGGCAGGTCTGCCACACATCCGGCCCGATCGTCTCCCCGGCCCACTGCCCCATCACCACGGGACACGAGTCTGGCCCCGCTGATCACGCGGCGAGGCCAGAACACAAGATCTTCATCGGTCTTCTAGGCGGGGAAGGCGGAGCGGGGCAGGCCGACCTCGCGGGCCGCGGCGATGCGGGCGTGTTCGAGGACGCGTTTGCGGGACAGGACGCTGGGGTGGAGCGTGTAGCGGATGATCAGGCCGTCGAGCATGCCGTCGAGGCGCTCGGCGGCGCCGAGGGGGTCGTCGCAGGTGAACTCGCCCGACTCGACGCCGGCCTCGATGACCTGGTGGACGGCGCCGATCCAGGCGGACTCGAGCTCCAGCATGATCTCCTGGAGCACCGCCTCACGCAGGCCGGCGGCGAAGGCGTCGATCCAGAGGATCCAGCTCTGGTCGGCGCGGGTGCGCGGGATGTAGTAGCGCAGCACCCGGTCCAGCCGCTCGACGGCCGGGCCGGTGCCGCGGACGATCTCACCGAGGCGGACCACCTCGCCGTCGATGGTCGAGCGGAGCATCGCGGTGATCAGCTCGTCCTTGGTGGCGAAGTGGTAGTGGATCAGGCCGCCGCTGACGTTGGTCGCCTTGGCGATGTCCGCGACGCGGGTGCTGGAGATGCCGCGCTCGAGCACGACACGCCGCGCGGCGTCCAGCAACTCGGCCCGGCGCTGGTCCGCCTGGTCGGCCCTGCTGCCCCGCATCCCGGGCGAACGCTCGGCACTCTGCACGGCTAGATGCTACTCCGTAACCGCTCCGCGTAACGGCCCCGACGCCGGCGGCAGGCCCTTCCCCATCGGTGTTTTTTCCCGTCAGACGATCTCGATCTCGATCTGCTGCCGGTTCTGGTCGAGGTACTCGTTGCGCCCTCCGGCGTGACGGCGTTCCCCGTCGGAGAAGAAGAGCGTGACCGACACGTTGAACTTCCACGTGTCGTGCCCGCGCCCGCCCTGCGGGTGGATGCGGATGACGAGCCTGCCGCCCTTCATCGACGACCAGGTCCCGCGTCCCGTCACCGTCAGCCCGTACGGCCCGTCGTCCTCGTCGTCGTCCCAGGTGTCGTCGCCGAAGTGCTCCTCCAGCGTCGCCACCTCGATCCCGCGGTTGTCCCGTATCGAGGTGAACAGCTCGGTGTTGTGATCCTTGTCGTCGTCGTTGGTGTGATAGAGCACCTCGACGGCGGTGAGCGTCGCCTCGTCGGCCCGGGCCACCCCCGGCCCGCCCAGGGCGACCCCCAGCCCCAGCGCCACGGCGATTACGGTCGTACGCACCCCACGTCCCATGATGAATCCTCGTCTCGTCGATACCGGGGGGAACGCGGGCCCACCGGCGGGCGGACGGGCATGACCGCCCGGCCGCCGGCCCCGATGACCTTCCGTGTGCACCGGACGGCCCGCGGAGCCGAGCCTAGGTTCACTGAACGTAGCAATACAATCGCTTTAAGTGACCGAGAGTGGCCGCCCGCCGCTCGTTCACCCGCGCAGTCGCGCGTTGAGCCGCGCGGCCTGTCGCGTGAGGTGGTCGCGTTCGGCGAGGCTGGGCGCCGACCGGGCGGCCTCGGCGTAGAGGCGTGCCGCGGTCACCGGGTCACCGTCACGCTCGTGCAGGTACGCCGCGGCGGCGGTGTGGCGGGGCAGGGCGGGGTCGAGCTCCGCCAGAGCGGCCAGGCCGGCCCGGGGGCCGTCGGCCTCGCCGACCGCGACGGCCCGGTTGAGGCGGGCCACCGGGCTGCCGGTGAGGCGCACCAGTTCGTCGTACCACTCGACGATCTGCACCCAGTCGGTCTCCTCGGCCGTGAGGGCGTCGGCGTGCAGCGCGGCGACGGCGGCCTGGGCCTGGAACTCGCCCAGGCGGTCGCGGGCGAGGGCCGCCTGGAGCACGTCGACGCCCTCGGCGATCAGGCGGGTGTCCCACAGGCCGCGGTCCTGCTCGGTCAGGGGTACGAGCCTGCCGCCCGGGCCGGTCCGTGCGGGGCGCCGGGCGTGGTGCAGCAGCATGAGCGCGAGCAGTCCCGCGATCTCCTCGTGGTCGATCCTGGCCGCCAGCTGGCGCGTGAGCCGGATCGCCTCGGCGGCGAGGTCGACATCGCCGGAGTAGCCCTCGTTGAAGACCAGGTAGAGCACGCGCAGCACGGTGGCGACGTCCCCGGGCTGGTCGAACCGGACGCCCGAGACGGTCCGCTTGGCCCTGCTGATCCGCTGGGCCATGGTCGCCTCCGGCACGAGGTAGGCCCGCGCGATCTGGCGCGTGGTCAGGCCGCCGACCGCGCGCAGCGTGAGCGCGACGGCCGAGGCCGGTGTCAGGGACGGGTGCGCGCACAGGAAGTACAGCCGGAGCGTGTCGTCCACCGCCTCCGCCGGGCCGGGCACGGGCTCGGTCTCGACGCGCACCTCGCGGTGCCGCCGGGAGGTGTCGGCGCGGGCGGCGTCGAGGAACTTGCGCCAGGCCACGGTGACCAGCCAGCCCTTGGGGTCCCGCGGCGGGTCGTCCGGCCACACGCGCACGGCCTCGACCAGGGCGTCCTGCGCGGCGTCCTCGGCCGCCGCGAAGCCGGCTCCGCGACGGACGAGGACACCGATCACCGCGGGCACCAGCTCCCGCAGCAGCGGCTCGTTCACTCGGTCACCGTGGGCGGCTCGGCCAGGAAGGGCCGCACCTCGAGCCACTCGTGGATCGGCTTCCCACCCGCACCCGGAGCCGCGGACAGTTCGCCGGCCAGCTCGAGCGCCCGCTCATAGGTCTCGACGTCGATCACCATCCAGCCGGCGATCAGATCCTTGGTCTCCGCGAACGGCCCGTCGGTGACCGGCGGCCGCCCCTCCCCGTCGTAACGGACGAACGTGCCCTCCGGGGAGAACGCCTGAGCGTCGACGAACTCGCCGGTGCCCTCCAGCCGAGCGGCGAAGTCACGCATGTACTGCACATGGGCCGAGACCTCCTCCGGCGTCCACTGCTCCATCGGCACGTCGTTGACCGCTGCCGGCGCGCCCCGATAGTGCTTGAGCAGCAGGTACTTGGCCATGGTGTTTCTCCTTGGTGTGGTACGACCCCATTGTGGCCGTGTTCGCCCCGGGGACGGAGCCGCGCCCGGGTTCTCGACATCGACATCGGCCTCGCGCCGCTCAGCCGCGCCGGCGCTCCTCCCGCTGCCGGACCAGCTCCTCCACCGCGCTCGGCAGGGTCGTCTCGAAGTCGATCAGCTTCGCCCAGCTCGGGGTCACGACGATCCGGACCATGCCTTCGTGGTAGAGCGAACGGACCTCAGCCTCCCACTCGACCCGTTGCTCGGGCGTCATCTCGTAGGTGCTGGTCGCCTGGAGGTACTCGTCCGGGATGCCGTCGACGAAGTCCAGTTCGGCCCGGCCCCGGATGAGCAGGATCTTGGGCGGGTGCACCTCGGTGTCGATCGTCAGGGCGACCATCGGGTTCACGCTCAGGCCCTGAAGCTTCGGAGCGTTCTTCGACGTGCTCATGACGATCTCCGAGCCGTTCCAGGTGAAGATGATCGGGACGTTGCGAGGCGTGCCGTCCTTGGCGACGTAGGCCAGGCGGGTCACGTCGCGCGCCAGCAGCTCCTTACTGATCGGCCGGTTCAGTACCTCGGTGATCTCGTGCGGTCGCACGGTTACTCCTCCCGTTGTCGCTGATGTGCCTGGGACGGAGCCGCCGCCACGTTCTCGACACCCGGTAGGCGCCGAGTTCCGGGGATCCGCGCGACGACACTCATCCACGCCGGTCTGAGTCCGATCCGCCGGACTATGTCTAGGGTGTCCTTGTGACTGCCACGCCCAATGCCACGAAGACGCGCTCCGCGCTGCGCACGTCGGCGCGTATCTCTCTGGAGATGCTGCTCGTCGTGCTGATGACCGCGGTGAGCCTGTGGATCCTGGGCCGGATGTGGTCCGTCATCTGGCCGCTCGTGATCGCCCTGCTCCTCACCACGCTGACCTGGCCTCTGACGCGGTTCCTGCGCCGGCATGGCTGGCCTCCGGCTCTGGCCGCCTCGGCCGTGACCATCCTGTTCCTCCTGGTCGCCGCGGGCACCGTGGTGCTGATCGCGGTCCCGGTGGCGTCCCAGGCCGGTGAGCTGTCCACCGGCGTGGGCAACGGCATCCAGCAGTTGCGCGACTGGGCCGCCGGGCCGCCGCTGAACATCGGCGCGGATCAGGTCAGCACCGCGCTCGACGCCACGGTCAAACGCATCCAGTCCAGCGTCGGCAGCATCGTCACCGCCACCCTCACCGGCGTGGGCACCGTCGTCAACGGCCTGGTCACCTCCGTCCTGGCGCTCTTCCTGATGTTCTTCTTCCTCAAGGACGGCCCGCGGTTCCTGCCCTGGCTGACCCGCCAGCTGCCCGGCCGCCTCGCCACGGACGTGCCGGCCGTGGCCGCGCGCAGCTGGGACACCCTCGGCTCGTTCGTACGCTCCCAGGCCTTCGTGGGCCTGCTGGACGCCGTCTTCATCGGTCTCGGCCTGTGGATCGTGGGCGTGCCGCTGGTTCTCCCTCTGGCCGTCCTGACCTTCGTCTCGGCGTTCATCCCCATCATCGGGGCGCTGTTCGCCGGCTTCGTCGCGGTCCTCATCGCGCTGGTGTCCAACGGGTGGCCGGACGCGCTGGTCGTGCTCGCCATCATCGTCGCCGTGCAGCAGCTCGAGGGAAACGTGTTCCAGCCCATGGTGCAGAGCCGCGGTCTCGGCCTGCACGCGGCGGTGATCCTGCTGGCGGTGACGCTGGGCGGCAGCCTGGCGGGCATCGTGGGCAGCCTGCTCGCCGTACCGATCGCCGCCCTGATCGCCGTGATGTGGAACTACCTCCGCGAACAACTCAGCGACCCACCCCAAGATCCGGCGCCCGACATACCGGAAACCGACCGGCCGAAAACCGACGAGCCGGACACCGGTGCCGCCGTCCCCGCGGAGAAGCCGGCCTGACGCACCGCGCTGGAACGCGGGCGGCCCGCGGGGGACGCGCGCGGCCGGGGCGGGGCCGCCAGGCTTGACGCTGACTGGGTACTCAGTCAGGGTTGGCTGGTGTGAAGCTCACGCGTCTGCTGGCGCCGCGCTCGGTGGCGGTGGTCGGGGCCTCCACGCGGCCCGGGTCGTACGGGAACCTCGCGGTGGCCAACCTGGTGGCGGCCGGGTTCTCCGGGCCGGTGTTCGGCGTGCACCCCAGCGCCGCGGAGGTGCACGGGGTCCCGTGCGTTCCCCGGATCCGGGATCTGCCGGTCGCACCCGACGCGGTCGTCATCGCCACTCCGGCGGCGACCGTCCCGGCGCTGGTCGCCGAGGCGGGGGAACACGGCTGCGGTGGCGCGGTGGTGTTCGCGGCGGGGTTCGCCGAGACCGCCGCCGTGCCGGGGACGGGCGCGGTCCCCGCGGGGGTGCGGCTGCAGGAGGAACTGGTCGCGGCGGCGGCGCGGTACGACATGCCGGTGTGCGGGCCCAACGGGAACGGGATCGTGGCGGTGGCCGCCAGGGCGCCGCTGTGGGGGGACGCGTACGCGCCCCGCCGGGCAGGGCCGGTCGCGCTGATCTCCCAGAGCGGCAACGTCGCCGTCAACGCGCTGCTCAGCACCCGGGCGCTCCGCCCGCACACCGTCGTCTCCTGCGGCAACCAGGCGGTGGTGGACGCGGCCGCGTACCTGTCCGCCCTGGCCGAGACGGACGGCGTCCGCTCCGTGGCCCTGTACCTGGAGGACGAGGGAGACGGCGCCCGGCTCGCCACCGCCCTGGCCGCCTGCGCCGACCACGGCGTCCGCGTCGCCGTCCTCAAGGCGGGCACCAGCCCGCTCGGCGCCTCGGCCGCCGCCGCCCACACCGGCGCCCTCGCCGGGGACACCCGCATCCTCAGAGCTCTCATAGAGGAAGCCGGCGGCGCCTGGGCCCACAACCCCCACGAACTCCTCGAACTAGCCAAAACACTCGCCCACGCCGGCCACCCACGCCCGAGCACCCCCCGGCCGGCGCCACCCGGTCAAGAACACGACACGCTCCACCGCGTGGAGCACGCCCCGGCCTCCCCGGTGGAGAATGCCCCGCGCCATGAACCCCCCGCACGAGCGCGGGGCGTCCTGATCGTCACCTGCTCCGGCGGTGACGCGGCCGTCGCCGCCGACGAGGCGGCCCGGCACGGCATCCCCCTGGCCACGTTGAGCGACACCACCGAAGCGGCCCTCATCCCCGTGCTCCCGGCCACCGCGACCCCCGGCAACCCCCTGGACTACACCGCCGTCATCTTCGGCGACACCCGCCGCGTGGCCGACCTCATCACCGTCGCCGCCTCGGACGAGTCCGTCGGCCCCGTCCTCGTCTACTACGACCGCCCCGCCCGCATGCCCGAGGACGCCGCGGCCGAATGGGACGCCGCCCTGAACGGCATCCTCTCCGCCACCGTCCCCGGCCCCCTCCTCGTCGCCTCCACCCTGCCCGACCTCATGCCCGAGGCCATCGCCGAACTCCTGGTCGACCACGGAATCGTCCCCGTATCCGGCCTCACCGAGGGAATCCTCTGCGCCGGAGCACTACTGGCCCACTCCGCCGGCGGCGACCGCCTGCGCGCCATCGCCGGCGCCGCGTCCTCCCCGCCGGCCGGAGGTCACCCGTCGGCGCCGTCGCACGGCGGGACACCGATGGCCGAGCACGAGGCGAAGCCGCTGTTGCGGGAGTACGGGGTCTCCGTGCCCGACGGGGTCGTGGCGCGGACGGCCGAGGAGGCCGTTGTGGCGGCGGGAAGGCTTGGGGGGGACGTCGCGCTCAAGCTCAGCGGTCGCGGGATCCGGCACAAGAGCGACATCGGGGGGGTCGTGCTCGGGCTCGGCGACCCGGAGGGGGTGCGCACGGCGGCCACGCGGCTGCTCGGCCTGCCCGACGCGCGGGAGGCGGTGCTGCTCGTCGAGCGGATGGTGGCGCCGGGGGTGGAGCTGATGGTGGCGGTGCGCAGGGACGGGGTGGTGCCGGTGCTGGCCGTGGCCCTGGGAGGTGTCTGGGTGGAGGTGCTGGACGACGTCGTGCTGGTGCCGCTTCCGGTGACGCCGGGACGGGTGGCGGCGGCCGTACGGCGGCTGCGGGGGGCCGCGCTGCTGACGGGCGGGCGGGGCCGCGCTGCCGCCGACCTCGACGCGTTCGGCGAGCTGGCCGCCCGCGCGGCCGTGCTCGCGCTCACCGAGAACCTGGATCTGCTGGAGCTCAACCCCGTCATCGTCTCGCCGGGCGGCGCCACGGCCGTCGACGCCGTGCTCGAGAGAGCGTAGAGATCTCGCCGTGAACATCGGCCGCGCACGGCGGGCCGCGTCGTCACTGCCGAACCAGCAGCAGTATTTCGTTCCCCACGATGTGCCCCTCGGCCCGCTCCTGGATCGCGACCAGCCCGCGGAACGCCTCGGCCAGCGACACGACGGCCCGCCCGGCGGACGCGCCGGCGAACCTGCTCACCGGGGACGGCGTGGCGGACGTGGCGGGCATCGACAGCACCGCGAGGACGGCGAGCAGTTCGACGCGCGCGCAGGTCAGCGTCATCGGGTCACAGGGAGCCGAGCGGTCCAGGATCGGGACGATCGACGCCCGCACGCCCTCGGCCAGCCGCAGTGCCGTGGCCATCGCCTCACCGTCGCCGGGCAGATCGCGCAGCAGGTCACAGGCGCGCCGCATCTGGACGTCCGGCGGCTTGCGAGCGGTCTCGCGTGACTTCAGCGGGCCGCTTACCAGGCCGGTGAGGTAGTCGTCGAAGTCCGCCACCTCCTCACCCGTGCGTGATCTACGGTTCCTGGTCGTCGCGCGGCACGCGACGAGAAGCTGGAACGCGTCCAGGACGGAGGACCGGAAACCGGACAGGCTCGCGTGGTCGAGCGCGGAGTCACGGTCACGTTCCTTCGCGGGGCCGCCGACGCGCACGCCGAGTTCGCGCGCGAGGTCCCGTGCCAGCTCGCGCACCTGCATGGCGTCGGCCCAGGAGATCATGCGGGGCAGCCGTTCGACCTGGCCGGGGGAAAGGCGGCCGTCCCTGCCGAGGTCGAGAAGACCGGCGGAGCCGACACCTCCGTCGAACGCCCGCTGCCGCACCACGATCCGCAGGTAGGGGGTCGTGCTCGCGCGGTCGGCCGCCGGGCGGCGGCGCAGCGTCCGCGCGCCGACCTCGTAGGGCCACGGCGCGCCGTCCGGCCGGTACAGCCGGGGCCGGGCCTCGCCGTGTGCCCACACGGTGTGGCCCGCGACGCCGCCGACCAGGCCGGCGGCGGGGTCGGCCAGCTCGGCGTCGGTGGGCAGCCGGTAG
Source organism: Sphaerisporangium aureirubrum (assembly GCF_042658925.1). Classification (NCBI taxonomy): domain Bacteria; kingdom Bacillati; phylum Actinomycetota; class Actinomycetes; order Streptosporangiales; family Streptosporangiaceae; genus Sphaerisporangium; species Sphaerisporangium aureirubrum. The sequence continues at coordinate 26,691 of NZ_JBHSRF010000043.1, read as the reverse complement.
ACGGTGCCGTCGTCGAAATGCGTGTTGAGCCAGGAGACGAAGCGGGCCGCGTCCGCGCCCCACATGCCGGTGGCGGGATCGCTCTCCTGACCTGGCGCGGGGTCGTCCCGCGGAATGTGCCGCCCGGCCGCCCGCCTGTCCTTCGTGAACAGCGCCCACAGCTCGCGTTTCACCGGGTGCGCGCAGACGGCGGTGCCCTCGCCGAGCACGATGACGTCGCGCAGGCCGCGTGCCGCCTTCACGCCGGTGATCAGCCGGCGGCGCGCGTCGTCCTCGCCGTGCGGCTCCTTCTCGGCCGGCAGGGTCTCCAGCTCGGCCCGCGTGCGGGGGTCCACGGCCACGGCCTCCTCCGCGCAGTCCAGCGCGAGGGCCAGCGCGCGGACCGTTCCCGAGGCGATGCACGCCGCGATGACGAGGGTGGCGTCGTCGGCGCCGGCCGCCCACAGGCGCGTCGTCTCCCTCCACCACGGGTCGTCCACGTTCTCTGTGAGCAGCCCGAGCAGCTCGGGGTTGCGGCGGATCTGCTCCGCGGTCAGGTACTCCTGCAGCGTGGGGTGGGCGAACGCGTACAGCTCCGGTCCCCGCTCGACCAGCAGACCGCTCCTGACGACCTCCTCCAGGAAGACGCGCGAGTCCACACCCGGGGAGATCTGCCGCAGCGCCTCCTCGACCATGTCCTCGGCGCCGGCCACGGAGATGTCGTTGACGTGGTCGCGGGTCATGGCGAGCGCCAGACGCCGCACGACGTTCTCCTTCTGCGGGCCACGCAGGCCGGTGGCGTCGGCGAGGCGCTTGGCCTCCTGGCGGCGATGCAGAAGCACCTCGCACATCTCGGCGTACAGTTCGGCGCGGCTGCCCGGCAACTGGTTCCGGTACAGGTGCACATTGGCGATCATGGTGAGCAGCAGCGGGTTGGCGGCCAGGTCGTACAGCGCCGGCGTCGCGCGCAGGCGGGCGATCAGGTCCTCGGCCTTGGCGCGTGCCGCGGCGCGGACCTGCTTGCCCGTCGCCTCGGCGTCCCTGCACTCGATCGCGTAGTACCAGCCGTCCAGGAACCGGGAGATCTGCTCTCCGGTGAACCTGCGCACCTGGAGGACCTCCGCTCCCGGCAGCCCGTCGGGCTGGAAGCCGTGGGAGCGGGACGTGATGATGAACCGGTTGCGGGGATACCGCTCGATCTGGCGCCGCACCCAGGCCACCACGCCGTCCGGCACCTCGTCCAGGCCGTCCAGCATGACGACGCACCCGCCGCGGTCGAGGCGGCGCTCCACCCACGACGCGGGCACCTTGCCCTGCAGCCAGCCCGCGGAGACCGCCGCGGCGCCGAGCGTGGGGGGCTGTTCTCCGACGATCGCGCAGGCGTGCTCGCGCAGGTACAGCAGCACCGGCAACAGCCGTCGCGGCGCGCCGGACCACCCGCGTTCACACAGGCGCTGCGCGGTGTGGCGGACCAGCGTGGTCTTCCCCGACCCGGGGTCGCCCTTGACGACGAGCACCGGGCTCGCGCCGCCGCGCAGGAACGACTCCAGCGGCCTCCGCTCGCCGGGCGGGCCGCTCCGCGGCGTCCGCCCGTCGTCGTGCGGCGCTTTCAGGGTGAGGCTCACGTCCACGTAGACCTGCCGTAGTTGCAGGGCGTACGGCGGATTGGTGCCGACACCGATCGTCTCGATCGCGCGGACGCTGTCCCGCAACTGCCGCATGTACGTCCCGCGCCGTCCCCGTGGCCCCCGCGGCGCCCCCACCGCCGTGGTCCCCCCGGCCAGCACCTCGCCCGACCACAGGCTCAGCGCCGCCACGGCCACCGAGACGTACGCCCAGCCCCAGCTCAGCCTCCCGTCGCCGAACACCTGGCTGGTCGCCACGGAAACCGCCACCATTCCCGCCGCGCCCGTCATGATTCGCAGGCCCGTTCTGAGGCCGCTCATCCGACCATCCCGTGTTTCCTCGCCCCGTCCGGGTGTCCCGTTTTTCTGTTTGACGCCGGAAAATATCATGAGCGTGCGCGGCCTGTACCCGGAAAAATAAACCGCTATCGGTTGATTTAGGCAACTAACCCGATCAATCCGGAACGGATTAAATGTAAACTTTCTCGCCATCAATGCTGTTTCCGGCCAGAGCCACCGGCGTAACCGCAGCTCACGGGGCCGTGCCCGCTCTCGCCTCTGTGCGTTTTCCGCGGCGGGCGCGGGGTGGCGGCGAGGGCTTGACGCCGACCGCCGCCGCCGGCGAGGTGCACGCGTGCCGTGCGTGCCGCGGATCAGGGACCTGCCCGCCGGGCCGGACGCGGTCGTCGTCGCCACACCTGCCACCACCGTGCCGGGGCCTGGCGGCGGAGGCGGGCCCGGCGACGTGACGGCCGTCGACGCGGTGATCGTACGGGCCGGCGCGTGACGGCGAGCGGTCCTCCCCGCGCTTTCCTCGCAACGTTATGAAACCGGGCAAATACCATTAATTGCCGTGAATCCCCCGCGCGTCACCGCCGGTATTAGCTGATCTTTCAGCCCGGCCAAGGACGTCGAGCCCATTCCCGCCATATGACGGGAATGGGCTGTGAAATGGATAAGCCGGGCCGTTGTCGGGGCCCGGCCATCTTCGGCGAAATAGCTCCACGGGTGAGAGCGTCCCAAGGCATTCCGCGGGGACGGCACCCGGCCGCTGTACTGGTACGCAGGAGAACGTCAGCGTCCCAGGGCGTTCTGCAGGTCCATGACGTGGTCCTGGGTCTGCTGGAGGAGGGGGCGCAGGGCTTCCGCGACGTCGGGGAGGCCGAGGTCGTTGGCCTGGGCCACGCGGTCGCGGTAGCGCTGGAGCTGGGTCTCCTCCAGGGTCAGGTCCTGTTCGAGGGCGGCGGCGCCGTCGGGGACGCTCTCGATCTGGGGGACCCTCACCGAGGGGACGCCGCCCAGGAAGGTGATCTGTTCGGCGAGGGTGGTGGCGTGTTCCAGTTCCTGTCGCAGGTGGGCCTTCAGTTCCTCGACCAGGTTCTGGTACTCGGGGCCCTTGATCGTCACGCTGTGCTGCGTGTACTGGACTATGGAGCGGTACTCGCTCTCCAGGTCCTCGTTCAGGAGAGCGACGAAAGACTGCTGGTCCACTCTGACCATCCTTTCCGCGAGCCGTGGTGCCGCCCCCTACCCCGGATCGGCGCGCCGATGCGGCCCGCGAGGTAGATCACGAGGTGGCGAGCACGGCCATGGCGGCGTTGTGGCCGGGGATGCCGCTGACGCCGCCGCCGCGCCGGGCACCCGCCCCGCACAGCAGGACGCGCTCGTGGGGCGTCTCCACGCCCCAGCGGCCCGTCTCGGCGGGGTCCTCGGCGAACGGCCAGGTCAGGTCGCGGTGGAAGATGTGGCCGCCGGGCAGGCCCGCCTCGTTCTCCAGGTCCACGGGGGTCTTGGCCTCCAGGCACAGGTCACCGGCGGGGGTGCGCAGCAGGCAGTCCTCCAGCGGCTCGGCGAGCACGGTGCCGATGGACGCCAGGGTGGCGGCGAGGGCCTCGGCGCGGGCCGCCTCGGGGTCGGCGCGGAACAGGCGGGCGGGCATGTGCAGGCCGAACAGGGTCATGGTGTGGGCGCCGGCCGCGCGCAGCCCGGGGCCGAGGATGGAGGGGTCGGTGAGCGAGTGGCAGTACACCTCGGCGGGGGGCAGCGAGGGGATCGCGCCCGCCGCGGCCTCGGCGTACGCGCGGGCGAGCTGGTCGCGGCCCTCGTTGATGTGGAAGGTGCCGCTGAACGCCTCGGCCGGGTCAACGGTGGGGTCCTTCAGGCGCGGCAGCCGGGACAGCACCATGTTGACCTTGAGCTGGGCCCCCTCGGGCGCCTCCGTCTCCGCCGCACCGAGCAGGCGCGCCAGGACGGCCGGCGGGGTGTTGGCGAGGACGCGGTCGGCGGTCACGGTGTGCTCGGCGCCCTCCCCGTCGCGGAAGCAGACCTCGCCGGACGGGTCGATCGCGACGACCTCCATGCCGGTGCGGATGTCGGCGCCCGCCCGGGTGGCGGCCTCGGCGAGGGCGCCGCTGACCGCGCCCATGCCGCCGACCGGGACGTTCCAGTCCCCGGTGCCGTCCCCGACGACGTGGTAGAGGAAGCACCGGTTGGTGACCAGGTCGGCGGCGGGGTCGGCGAAGGTGCCGATGAGGGCGTCGGTGAGCACCACGCCCCGTACGGTGTCGTCGGTGAACGTCTCGTCGACCACCTCGCCGATGGGGCGCTCGAACACGTCCCGCCACAGCTCGGGGTCGGCGACCACGTGATCCCGGACGTCCGCCCGGTCCCGCAGGGGCTCCACCAGGGTGGGGGCCAGGCGGGCGGCGAGCCGGGCCGTCCCGGCGTAGAAGCGGCGCCACCGCGCGAGGTCGGCGCCGCCGCCGGTGACGGCCGCGAAGGAGGCGGCGGTGCGGCGGTCGTCGCCGTTGTCCACCAGCAGGCCGCCGTCGCCGACCGGGGTGTAGGAGGCGAAGCGCCGCCGCCGCAGGTCCAGGCCGAGCCCGAGGTCGGCGACGATCTTGCCGGGCAGCAGGCTGACCAGGTAGGAGTAGCGCGACACCCGGGCGTCCACGCCGGGGAACGCCTGCGCGGAGACGGCGAGCCCTCCGGTGTACGGCTGCCGTTCCAGCACCAGGACCCGCCGGCCGGCCCGGGCGAGGTACGCGGCGGCGACCAGGCCGTTGTGCCCCGCGCCCGCGATGACCACCTGGTAATGCGAGCGTCGCATGACAAAGTCTCCTAACCCGGACAGTACGGTGAGACAGCACATCAGGGGAACAAATCCCCCTGGAGCGTACCGACGGAAAGGGCACGGAGCGAGCATGCAGACGAGCGGTCCCGGCGCGACGATCATCGAGACCTCCCCCGAGGTCGCCGAGGCACTGACCACCGGCGCGCCGGTCGTGGCGCTGGAGAGCACGATCATCTCGCACGGCCTCCCCCAGCCGCGCAACCTCGCGGTCGCCATCGAGCTGGAGGAGCTGGTCCGGGAGGCCGGCGCGGTGCCCGCCACCATCGCCGTGCTCGACGGGGTACCCCAGGTGGGCCTGGGCAAGGAAGGGCTGGAGCGGATCGCCGGCGAGTCCGGCCTGCGCAAGCTGGGCTTCCGCGACCTCGCCCCCGCCGCCGCGCTCGGCGCCAGCGGCGCCACCACCGTGTCGGCCACCGCCTTCCTGGCCGCCCGCGCCGGGATCCGGGTGTTCGCGACCGGCGGCCTCGGCGGCGTGCACCGCGACTGGACGGCCAGCCAGGACGAGTCCGCCGACCTGGACACCCTCGCCGGGACCCGGATCACGGTCGTCTGCGCGGGCGTGAAGTCCATCCTGGACGTGCCCGCCACCCTCCAGCGGCTGGAGACGCGAGGAGTCACGGTGGCCGGGTACCGGACCGGCGACTTCCCCGGCTTCTACCTGCACACCTCCGGCCTGCCGGTGGACTGGCGGCTGGAGGACCCCGCGCAGGCGGCGGAGATCATGCGGGCGCAAGACCGGCTCGGCGGCCCGGAGGCCGCGCTGATCGTCGCCAACCCGGTGCCGGAGGACGAGCAGCTCGACCCGGCGCTGCACGACCGCGTGCTCGCCGAGGCCCTCGCCGAGGCCGGCCGGCAGGGCGTCACCGGCCAGGCGATCACGCCGTTCCTCCTCGACTACCTGGTCCGCGGCACCGGTGGCGCCTCCCTGGAGGCCAACCTGGCCGCCGTCCGCGGCAACACCCGCCTGGCCGCCCGCATCGCCACCGCCTGGGCCGCCTTCCCCGCCCCCACCGCGCGCTGGGGCGACCGCGCCCCATCGGGTGTCACGCACCCCGTCGGCTTCACCGCCGCCTCCGGGGACGCGTCACCCGCCGTGGAGGGCTGAGTGGCGGGGCTGCTCATCATCGGGGACGTCGTCACCGACGTGGTGGCCCGGCACCGGACGCCGGTCGCGCCCGGGACCGACACCGAGGCGGACATCGTGCTGCGGGCGGGCGGCTCGGGGGCGAACACCGCGGCGTGGGCCGCCCACCTCGGGGCGGACGCCCGGCTGCTGGCCCGCGCCGGGTACGACACCGGCTCCTGGCACGTCGCCGAACTGGCCCGCGCGGGGGTACGGCCCCATGTGCGGATCGACGCCGGGCACCCGACCGCCGTGGTGATCGCGATGGTGGACGCCGCCGGGGAACGGACCATGCTCACCACCCGCGGGGCGAGCCGCCGCATCGGCCCCGACGACTGGGACGACGCGCTGCTGGACGGCGTCGGCCGGGTGCACGTCTCGGGGTACACGCTGTTCGCCCCGCCGGGCCTGGAGCTGGTCCGGCTGGCGACGCGGGCCGCGCTGGAGCGGGGCGCGCCCGTCAGCGTGGACCCGGCCTCCACCGGGTTCCTGCGCGAGTTCGGCCCCGACCGGTTCCTGCGCGAGACGGCGGCCGCCACCCTGGTCGTCCCCAACCGCGACGAGGCCCTCCTGCTCACCGGCGCCCCCGACGCCGCCACCGCCGCCGAGGCGCTCAGCGCCCGCTACGGCACCGCCGCGGTCAAACTCGGCCCGTCCGGCGCCCTCCTCGCCGTCGGCGGCACGGTCGTCCACCACGCCCCCGGGACGACCGTCACCGGGGACGCCGCCGACTCGGCGGACGCCGGGGACGGGAAGGGCGTCGTCGACTCCACCGGCGCCGGGGACGCGTTCGCCGCCGGGACGCTGGCGGCGCTGCTCGCCGGCGCCACCGCCCAGGAGGCCGTGGAGGCGGGCTGCCGAGCGGGAGCCGCCGCGGTGACCCGCGTCGGCGGACGCCCGGATTCCGGGCGGCCGGTGGCGACGGCGGGCCGGTGACCGCGATCGGCAGCGGCCGGTGACCGAGAGTGACGAACGGCCCCACGCCGCCCGGTGCCCGAGTCCGCGCGGCGGCACCCGGGTGCTCTCCGCGCCAGAGCGCTGACGTGCGGTTACGTCCTCGTCACGGGTTCAGGCATACGAAATCGTAGGCCGAGGACTATGTTCTCCTTGATGACGCCAATTGCCAGCGTCCGGCGTAAGCTGCACCATTAGCAACATGCGTCACACTCGGGAGGATGCGGTCAGCCGATGGACGCCGATTCAATGATCTGCCTGAGTGATCTGGTACCCGCCCTGCGCTGGAGCCGCCCTCAGCAGGTCGCCGAGGTTCTCGCGGATCCCCGGCTTCCCGGAGGCTGGTGGGGATCGGTGGCGCTGGGCCGCGCGCTCGGCACGACCGGTGTCGACTGGGTCTGCGACCGTCTGTCCCGGCTGGCCGTGCACCGCTGGGACCACCTCGCGCTGATGGACCTTCTGCCCGCGCTCCAGGTGCACACCGTGGACCCCGCGCTCCCCGGCTGGCCCGAGCCCGCCCGCTCGGCGATCAACGGGATGGGCGGCTGGGACCGGCTGCGCAGGCTGACGGCCGCCGACCTGCGGGGGCCCGCCGTCCCCGCGTCCCCCGAGGTCATCATCACCACGGTCTTCCGGGAGATCCTCGGCCGGGTGCCCGCCGTGTCGTCCCAGGTGCCGTCCGCCACCCTGTCCCCGTCGGCCGCCCCGCCCGCCCCGGCCTTCGCGGCCCCGGCGGAGGCGCCCCCGGTGCCGTCCTCCCCGCTGACCCGGCCCGTGCCCCCGACCCGCGGGCCCGCCCCCGCCGGGATGCCCACGCCGTCCGCGCCGCCCGGCCTCGGCGGCCAGCCCCACCTCGCCGTGCCGGCGGCCGCCCCCGCGCCGCCACCCGCGCCGCCCGCCCCTCCCGTCTCCGACAACCCGCTCGTGCGGCTGGTGGACGCGGTGTTCCGGGAGTGGACGCCGATGGAGCGGGCCGTGGCCATCGAGCGGCTGTTCGCGGCCGAGCCGATCAGCCTGCGCACGCTCGCCCACGAGCTGCACGTGGACCGGGACGTGCTGTCCCAGGCGCAGCGGGCCGCCGAGGAGCGGGTGCTCCACTGGCTGCGCTCCCCGGAGTCCACGGCCGTCACCGGGCACCTGTTCCGGCTGACCGAGTGGCTGGGCGCCGCCGCCACCGAGGATCAGCTGATCGCGGCCGACCCCGCGCACCCGATCGACGTGCCCTCGCTCGGCACGCCGCTGTGGCGGGTGCTGGTCGCGCTGATGCCCGACCGGCGGCTGCAGGACGGCTGGCTGGTGGTCGGCGACCTGACCCGGCTGCGGGAGCGGACCGTCCAGGTGCTCGGCGGCAAGACCAGCGGCGAGGACGCGGTGGAGCTGCTGGCCCAGCTCGGCATCCGCGCCCACTCCGCCCAGGCGTGGATCGACTCGCTGCCGAAGACGCCGATCTCCTCGATGGAGCCGTCCCACGCGGCCACCACCACCGGCGGCTTCCCCGCGCCCCTGCCGCGCCGCACCCCCGGCGCCAACGGCCACCAGATCCGCGGCGGCCTGCCCATCCCGTCGGTCGCGCAGAGCCTCCCCGACGCCCACACCGCCCAGACGGCCCTCGCCGCCCTCACGGCCCTGTCCGGCCCGCCGCGTCCCCATCTGGTCCCCGAGCCGCGCCAGTCGCGCACGCCGCTGCCCGGCCCCAACTCGGATCCGCGGCGCTGGCAGCGCATCGACGTGACCAGCGAGCACCTGCGCGGCGAGCCCGTCCCGGTCCCCGAGGGGTACGCCACCCAGCTCGGCATGCGCCCCGGCACCCTGCTGTCGGTGACCGGCCCCGGCGACAACGCCGTGGTCCTGGTCTGGCGCGACCGCCAGCCCGTCTTCGACTCCCTGCAGCCGGTCCTGATGCGCCTCAACGCCCGCCCGGGCGACTCCGTATACGTCACCGTCGACGGCTACCGCCTGGACGCCCAGCTCACCTCGTGATCGTCGTGAGCCTCGTGGTCACGCGGGCGGGGCCCCCGGCGCGTCCTCGGCGGGCCTGATCGTCTTGCGGTAGTAGGTGCCGGCGCTCTCGTAGCTCAGGGCCTGGTAGAACTCGGGAGCGCGGCGGGTGGCCAGGGCGATGTAGCCGGCGTCCCGGGTGCGGGCCCAGGTCTCGAACTCCTCCAGCAGGGCGCGGCCGAGACCCCGGCGGCGGAAGCCGTGCTGGGTCATGGCCTCCTCGACCCAGGCGACGTGCCCGTTGGCGAACAACGTCAGGTGGACGAAGCCGAGCAGGTAGCCGCGGACGTGGCCGCCCACCGCCGCGACCAGCACCAGGGCGTCGGGGTTGGCCAGCAGAGCGGGAAAGGAGACGTCGAACGGCTCGCGGCGAGGCCGCACCGACAGGGCGAACTCGCGGGTCAGTCCGAAGATCTCCTCGGCATCCTTCTGCTCCGCCCTGCGCACCAGGAGATCATCAGATGTCATGAAAAGGACTTTAGGGAGTAGACCCGTCGTCCGTCCATTCCGCCTCACCCCTCCCGGCGCGCCGCGCGTACCCGTTGAGTTGTCCCATCGTCACCCACCGTACGACGGCAGCGGGCGCGCCGCGTCCCGCGCCACCGTCCTGCCGCGCCGTCTCATGGCGCCGAGGCGGCCCAGGGCACGCTCGGACGGGCTGCCCGGCTCGGCCTGGAAGGTGATCAGCTTCTGCCCGGGGCTGCTGTCGATGGTCATCACCTCCATCGTCGTGATCACGTCGCCGACCACCTCGTGGTGGAAGCGCACGGGCGCGCGGATGCGGCCCCGCACGTCGTGGCGGCCCCACAGCCGCCGGAACTCCTCGCTGGCGCCGGTCAGCTCCTCGATCAGCTCGCCCAGCGAGGGATCGTCCTGGCACACGCCGGCCGCCGCCCGCAGGTGCGCCACCTTCTGCCGGGTGTCCTTCTCCCAGTCCAGGTAGAACTCCCGCGCGTGGGGGTTGAGCAGGGCGAGCCGCAGCAGGTTGTCGCTGTGCTCCAGCCCGTCGTACAGCGCGGCGGCCACCATGTTCCTGACCAGCACGTCCAGCCGCTGGTTCACCACGTAGGCCGCCACCCTGTCCCAGCCCTCCATCAGCAGCACCACGTTGCGATCGACCCGGGAGGTCGGCGTGTGGGGGCGGCGGCGCCCGCGCGGGCGCGCGAGTTCGTGGAGGTACTCGGCCGCCTCGACGTCGAGCTGGAACACCCGGGCCAGCGCGTCCAGCACCTGGTCGGACGGGTTGCGCTCCCTGCCCTGCTCCAGCCGGACGTAGTAGTCGGTGCTGACGCCCGCCAGCATGGCCACCTCCTCCCGGCGTAACCCGGGAGTGCGGCGACGATCGTGCAGACCCGGCAGCCCTACCTGCTCGGGGGCCGTCAGATGACGTCGCGCGCGGAGGAACTCCCCCAAACGTCTCTCACGCTGCATATCGACAAGTGTCGGTGCCGCCCTGGGGCCGAGTGAACCGTGAGGCCGAGAACTTTGCCCGCTTCTGGGCAGACCTCGACCCCTTAGTCATCCAGCGGAAGCGTCAGGCGGGCATCCCGAGGTGGCGGGCGATCAGAATGCGCTGCACCTCGCTGGTGCCCTCGCCGATCTCCAGGATCTTCGCGTCGCGGTAGAAGCGGCCCACCGGGAACTCGTTCATGAAGCCGTAGCCGCCGAAGATCTGGGTGGCGTCCCTGGCGTTGTCCATCGCGGCGTTGGAGGCGACCAGCTTGGCGATGGCGGCCTCCTTCTTGAACAGCTCCCCGGCCAGCATCTTCTCCGCCGCGTGGTAGTACGCCAGCCGCGCGGTGTGCGCGCGCACCTCCATGTCCGCGATCTTGAACTGGATGGCCTGGTACCCCGCGATGGGCATGCCGAACGCGTGCCGCTCCGCGGCGTACCTCAGGCTCTCGTCCACGCAGCCCTGCGCCAGCCCCACCGACAGCGCCGCGATGGCGACCCGGCCCTCGTCCAGCGTCTGCAGGAACTGGGCGTAGCCGCGGCCGCGCTCGCCGAGCAGGTTGGCGACGGGCACCTGGCAGTCGGAGAACGACAGCTCGCGGGTGTCGGAGGCCGACCAGCCGACCTTGGAGTACTTCTTGGAGACGGTGAAGCCGGGGGTGCCCGCCGGGACGATCACGGTGCTGATCTCCGGCGCGGTGGTGCCGTCCGGCCGCTCCCGGCGACCGGTGATCGCGGCGACCGCGACGAAGCCGGTGATGTCGGTGCCGGAGTTGGTGATGAACGCCTTGGTGCCGTTGATCACCCACTCGTCGCCGTCCTGGACGGCGGTGGTGCGCATGCCGCCCGGCACGTCCGACCCGCCGCCCGGCTCGGTGAGCCCGAACGCGCCGAGCACCTCGCCGGACGCCAGCCGGGGCAGCCACTCGGCCTTCTGCTCGGGGGTGCCGAACCTGTGGACGGGCATCGCGCCGAGCGAGACCGCTGCCTCCAGGGTGATGGCCACCGAGGAGTCCACCCGGGCCAGTTCCTCAAGGGCCAGGCACAGGGCGAAGTAGTCGCCGCCCATGCCGCCGTACTCCTCGGGGATGGGCAGGCCGAACAGCCCCATCCGCCCCATCCGGGAGACGATGTCGTAGGGGAAGGCGCAGCGCTCGTAGTAGTCCCCGATCACCGGGGCCACCACGTCCCTGGCGAACTCCTCGACGGTCTTGCGCAGTGCCTCGTACTCGTCGTCAAGCCGGTGCATGATCTGGCTCCTGTTCTGAGGACATCGCCTGGACGACGCGGGACGGGCTCGGGCGGCCGAGCTCCCCGGCCAGCCAGGCGCTGGTCGCGACCAGGGATTCGAGGTCGACGCCGGTGCGCACGCCGAGCCCGGTCAGCATCCACACCAGGTCCTCGGTGGCGAGGTTGCCGGTGGCGCTGCGCGCGTACGGGCAGCCGCCGATGCCTCCGGCGGAGGCGTCGACGACGGTCACCCCGGCCCGCAGCGCGGCCAGCGTGTTGGCCAGGGCCTGGCCGTAGGTGTCGTGGAAGTGCACCGCCAGCCGCCCGGGGCCGGTCCCGGCGGCGGCGAAGGCGCCGATCAGCGCGGTGACGTGCCCGGGGGTGCCGACGCCGATGGTGTCGCCGAGGGACAGCTCGGCGCAGCCGAGGTCGAGCAGCCGGCGGCCGGTCCGCACGACCTGCTCGACCGGCACCGGGCCCTCCCAGGGGTCGCCGAAGCACATCGACAGGTACGCCCTGACCCTCATCCCGGCGGCGGTGGCGCGGGCCACCACGGGGGCGAACATCTCGATGGAGGCGTCCAGGCCCCGGTTGAGGTTGCGCCGGGCGAACGTCTCGGTGGCGCTGCCGAAGATCGCGATCTCGGTGACGCCGCGCTCCAGCGCCCGGTCCAGGCCCCGCTCGTTGGGGACCAGCACCGGGTAGCGGACCCCGGGGACCCGCTCCATCCGCTCCAGCAGTTCCTCGGCGTCGGCGAGCTGGGGCACCCACTTGGGGTGGACGAAGCTCGTGGTCTCGATGGTGGTCAGCCCGGCGGCGGCCAGGCGGCTCACCAGCCGGGCCTTGGTCTCCACCGGCACGATCACCGACTCGTTCTGCAGGCCGTCCCGCGGCCCGACCTCGTAGATCGTCACCCGGTCCGGCAGTCCCTCGGCGGGGATCTCCATGGGCGCGCGCATCACGACTCCTCCTCCGGGCGCACGACGGCGAGCACGGCGTCCATGTCGACCGGGCGGCCCGCGCGGGCGGACAGCTCGGCGACCACGCCGTCCATCGGGGCGGTCACGGTGTGCTCCATCTTCATCGCCTCGACGACCAGCAGCGGCTGGCCCTCGGTGACCCGCTCGCCGGGCACCACCTTGACCAGAAGCACGGTGCCGGGCATCGGGCTGCGCACCACGCCGTCGCCGGCCCCGCCCGCCCCGGCCTGGTCGCCGGGGTCGCCCGCCACGTGCGGAGTGATCGCCCAGGCGTGCCCGTCGCGGCCCAGCCAGACGGCGCGGCCGTCGGAGGCGCAGGCGTACCGGCGGGAGATCCCGTCCAGGGTCACCAGCACCTCACCGTCCGCGCGGCGGGCCAGCCGCGCGCGGGAGACCTCGCCGGAGCCGGCGGCGGCGACCTCGGCGCCGGCCGCGGGCAGGCCGCGCACCCGGACGCCGGTGGTGCGGTCCCGGGTCGCGAGGATCCACGTCGTCCAGGCGGGCTCGCCGAGACGCCAGCCGTCGGGGACGTCCCACGGGTCGTCGCCGGCCGCGGCCACCAGGTCGTCCTGGAACACCAGCGCGGCGGCGGCCCGCACGTCCCACGGCAGCTCGCCGGGGCCGTACGCGGCGGCGAGCAGCGCGTCCAGGCGGTCGTCGATCAGGCCGGTGCCGAGGTCCCCGGCCACCACGGCGGGGTCGGCGAGCAGGGCGCGCAGGAACGCGATGTTGGTGGTCACCCCGAGCACGGTGGTGTCGCGCAGCGCCGCGTCCAGCCGCCGCAGCGCGGCCGGGCGGTCCGGGCCCCAGGCGATCACCTTGGAGAGCATCGGGTCGTAGTCGCTGCCGACGACCGTCCCGGCCCGTATCCCGGAGTCGACCCGCACCCCGGCCGACGCGTCCGGCTCGGCGAGCGCGAGCACCCGGCCGCCGGTGGGCAGGAAGCCGTGCGCCGGGTCCTCGGCGTACACGCGGGCCTCGACGGCGTGGCCGCGCGTGCGCACCTCGTCCTGGGTGAACGGCAGCGGCTCCCCCGCCGCGACCCGCAGCTGGAGCTCCACCAGGTCGAGGCCGGTGACCAGCTCGGTGACGGGGTGCTCGACCTGGAGCCGGGTGTTCATCTCGATGAAGTAGCCCGGGTGCCCCGGCTCGTCTCCTGGCACGATGAACTCGACGGTGCCCGCGCCGGTGTATCCGACGGCCGCCGCCGCCCGGACCGCGGCGGCGCCCATCGCGGCGCGGGTGGCGTCGTCCAGCAGCGGCGACGGCGCCTCCTCGACGATCTTCTGGTGGCGGCGCTGGAGGCTGCACTCGCGCTCGCCGAGGTGGACGACGTGGCCGTGCGCGTCGGCCATCACCTGGATCTCGATGTGCCGGGGGTTCGCCACGAACCGCTCGACGAGCAGCGTGTCGTCGCCGAACGCCGCGGCGGCGGTGCGGCGGGCCGACTCAAGAGCCCGCGGCAGCTCCTCGGGGGAGCGCACGACCAGCATGCCCTTGCCGCCGCCGCCCGCCGAGGGCTTGATCAGCACGGGGTAGCCGATGGCGCGGGCCGCCTCGGCGAGGTCGTCGGCGGGCTCGGCGCCGCCCGGCACCACCTGGACCCCGGCGGCGGCCACGGTGGCCTTCGCGCGGATCTTGTCGGCCATCGCCTCCATCGCGGCGGGCGGCGGCCCGGCGAACACCAGGCCCGCCTCGGCGCAGCGCCGGGCGAACGCGGCGTTCTCCGCCAGGAAGCCGTATCCCGGGTGCACCGCCTGGGCGCCGGTGGCAAGCGCCGCCGCGACGACGCCCTCCATGTCGAGGTACCCGCCGGGCAGCCGTACGGCCATGTCGGCGTCGGCGACGTGGCGGGCGCCCGCGTCGGCGTCGGCGTACACGGCGACGGCCCGCACGCCGAGGCGGCGCAGGGTGCGGATGACGCGCAGGGCGATCTCACCTCGGTTGGCGACGAGAACGGTGTCGAACATGCCTCACATCCGGAAGACGCCGTAGCCGACAGGGTCCAGCGGGGCGTTGGCCGCCGCCGAGAGGGCCAGCCCGAGGACGGTGCGGGTGTCGACCGGGTCGATCACGCCGTCGTCCCACAGGCGGGCGGTGGAGTGGTACGGGTTGCCCTGTTCCTCGTACTGCTCACGGATGCGCCGTTTGAACTCGTCCTCGTCCCCCGACCCGGCGGGACGCACGGTGGCCAGCACGTTCGCCGCCTGCTCGCCGCCCATGACCGAGATGCGGGCGTTCGGCCACATCCACAGGAAACGCGGGGAGTACGCCCGCCCGGCCATCGCGTAGTTGCCCGCGCCGAACGACCCGCCGACCACGACGGTCAGCTTGGGCACCCGGGCGCAGGACACGGCGGTGACCATCTTGGCGCCGTGCTTGGCGATGCCGCCCGCCTCGTAGGCGCGGCCCACCATGAAGCCGCTGATGTTCTGCAGGAACACCAGGGGCACGCCGCGCTGGTCGCACAGCTCGATGAAGTGGGCGCCCTTCAGCGCGGACTCGCTGAAGAGGATGCCGTTGTTGGCGACGATCCCCACCGGGTGGCCGTGCAGGTGGGCGAACCCGGTGACCAGCGTCGGGCCGTACTCGGCCTTGAACTCCAGGAACCGGCTGCCGTCCACCAGCCGCCCGATCACCTCGCGCACGTCGTAGGGGGTGCGGGTGTCGGCGGGCACGATGCCGTACATCTCGCGCGGGTCGTGCAGCGGCTCCTCGGGCCGGGCCCGCTCCCAGGGCATGGGGGCGCGCGGCGCCAGGGTGGCCACGATGTCGCGCACGATGGACAGCGCGTGCGCGTCGTCGCGGGCGAGGTGGTCGGTGACGCCGCTGACCCGGGCGTGCAGGTCGCCGCCGCCGAGGTCCTCGGCGCTGACCTCCTCGCCGGTGGCGGCCTTCACCAGCGGCGGGCCGCCGAGGAAGATCGTGCCCTGGCCGCGCACGATGACCGCCTCGTCGCTCATCGCCGGGACGTAGGCGCCGCCCGCCGTGCAGGAGCCGAGCACCGCGGCGATCTGGGGGATGCCCTGGCGGGACATGGTGGCCTGGTTGTAGAAGATGCGGCCGAAGTGCTCGCGGTCGGGGAACACCTCGTCCTGCAGCGGGAGGAACGCGCCGCCGGAGTCCACCAGGTAGAGGCACGGCAGCCGGTTGTGGAGGGCGACCTCCTGGGCGCGCAGGTGCTTCTTCACCGTGACCGGGTAGTACGTGCCGCCCTTGACGGTGGCGTCGTTGGCGACGATCACGCATTCGCGGCCGCTCACCCGGCCGACGCCGGTGATGATGCCGGCGGCCGGGGCCTCGTCGCCGTACAGGCCGGTGGCGGCGAGCGGCGAGAGCTCCAGGAAGCGGGAACCGGGGTCGAGCAGGGTGGCCACGCGGTCGCGGGGCAGCAACTTGCCGCGCTCCAGGTGGCGCAGCCGGGCGCGCTCGGGGCCGCCGAGGGCGGCGGTCGCGAGCCGTTCGCGCAGTTCGCCCGCCAGGCGCTCGTTGACCTCGGCGTTGCGCTTGTACTCCTCGCCCTCCGGGACGGCGGCCGTCCGCAGCACAGGCGCCATGATGGCCTGCCTCCAATCCGGTTAACGCGCGCTAACACCGCCCTCGGATGTTAGTCAGCATTAACGTATTCGTCTACCATTGCGGCTCGTGACCGTTGTGCGGAGTCCTACCCGAGTTCCGGGCCGTAGGCGCGGGGAGATCCTCACCGCCGCGGCCACCCTGTTCGCCGCGCGCGGCTTCCACGGAGTGTCCACCGAGGAGATCGGCGCGGCCGTCGGCATCTCCGGACCCGCGCTGTACCGGCACTTCAACGGCAAGGAGTCCTTGCTGGCCGAGATGCTGCTCGACATCAGCGAACGGCTGCGCGGCTCGGCGGTGGAGCGGGTGACCCGCGCCGCGGACGGCGCCTCGGCGCTGGACGCGCTGATCTCCGGGCAGATCGAGTTCGCCCTGGACCACCCCGCGCTGATCACCGTGCACGACCGCGAGCTCGGGAACGTTCCGGAGGCCGAGCGGCGCCGGATCCGGCGGCTCCAGCGGCTGTACGTCGAGGAATGGGTCACCGTGCTCAGCGAGCTGTACCCCTCGGCGCGGCCGGCGCGGCTGCGCGCGGCCACCCACGCGGTGTTCGGGCTGCTGAACTCCACGCCGCACAGCGCGGGCGAGCTTCCCCGCGAGGAGATGGCCGGGCTGCTGCACCGCATGGCGCGGGTCGCGCTGCACACCTTCGTTAACGAGAGTTAACTTTTCCACCCTTCAGGAGAAAGGGGTTGTTCGTCTCAACTATCTAGATATATCGTTCACGTATCTCGATAGTTGGGAAGGTGAGGACATGAGCGAACCGCGGGACTGGCTGGGCCCCCCGGCCGTTCCTCCCGGCCCGCCCGGACCCCCCGAGGCGTACGGATATCGCCTGTGGGGCCCACCTGGGCCGCCCGGGCCGGCCGGCCCGCCCGGCCCCCCGGGGCCGCCCGGGCAGCACTTCGCGCCCCGCGTGCGGCGGGGCGACGTGCGCGCGGCGCTGCTGGCGCTGCTGCACGAGAAGCCGCGCAACGGCTACCAGATGATCCAGGAGATCCACACCCGCAGCCACGGCATCTGGCGGCCGAGCCCCGGGTCGGTGTACCCGGCGCTCCAGCAGCTGGAGGACGAGGGCCTCGTCACCGGCGAGGACACCGCGGGCAGCCGGGTCTACCGGCTCACCGAGGACGGCCGCGACCTCCTCGCGCGGTGCTCCGAGCACATCGGCTCCCCGTGGGCCGAGGTGGCGCGCACCCTGCCCGAGGAGATGATGGAGCTGCGCATGCTGTGGGGCCAGCTCAACGAGGCGTTCGGGCAGCTCACCCAGGTGGCCAACCCCCGACAGGTGGCCGCGGCCCGAGATCTCCTCAAGAAGACCAGGCGCTCGATCTTCGCCATCCTCGCCGACGACGGGGACGACGACGGCGCATCGAACCGGCCGGACACCGGCAAGGGGGAGAAGTGACAGCGAACGAAAGGGACGAGGCGCCGGCCATCGCGGTACGGGGCCTGAAGAAGAGCTTCGGCAAGGTGGACGCGGTCAAGGGCATCGACTTCGATGTCCGGCCGGGCGAGGTGTTCGGGTTCCTCGGGCCGAACGGCGCGGGCAAGACCACCACGATCAGCATGCTGTGCACGTTGTCGCGGCCCACGGGCGGCTCGGCGGATGTCGCCGGGCACGACATCGTGCGGGAACGCGACGAGGTCCGGCGCAACATCGGGCTGGTGTTCCAGGACCCGACGCTGGACGGCTACCTGTCGGCCGAGCAGAACCTCCGCTTCCACGCGGAGCTGTACGGCGTGCCGCGCGAGCTGGTCGCCGATCGCATCCGGCAGGTCATGGAGATGGTGGCGCTGTGGGATCGCAAGGACGCCAGGGTGATGACGTTCTCCGGCGGCATGAAGCGGCGCCTGGAGATCGCCCGGGGCCTGCTGCACTCGCCGCGGGTGCTGTTCCTGGACGAGCCCACGGTGGGCCTCGACCCGCAGACCCGGTCCGCCATCTGGGGCTACATCAACAAGCTGCGTCACACCGAGGACATCACCATCTTCATGACGACGCACTACATGGACGAGGCGGAGTACTGCGACCGCATCGCGATCATCGACCACGGCGAGATCGTGGTGGTCGACTCCCCCGAGGCGCTCAAGGCCAGCGTCGGCAAGGACCGGGTGCAGATGCAGACCGGTGACGACGCCGCCGCCATCGACGCCCTGAAGGCGCGCTTCGACATCGAGGCGGCCGTCCGCGAGGGCATGGTGACCTTCGCGGTGCACTCCGGCGAGGAGTTCGTGCCCCGCCTGTTCGCCGAGCTCGGCGTGCCGATCCGCTCGGTCAGCGTGTCCCGTCCGTCCTTGGACGACGTCTTCATGAACTACACCGGCTCCACCATCCGCGACGCCGAGGCCGAGAACGGCGCGACGGCGTGGATGCGGGCCATGGCGAGGAGGTAGGCGATGACCACCGGCGTCACCACGCCCGGCGTGGTCCGGGTGCACGTCCCCCGGCGCAGCGTCGGGCACGACCTGCGGGCCGTCAAGATCGTGCTGCAC
Organism: Sphaerisporangium aureirubrum; assembly: GCF_042658925.1. Classification (NCBI taxonomy): domain Bacteria; kingdom Bacillati; phylum Actinomycetota; class Actinomycetes; order Streptosporangiales; family Streptosporangiaceae; genus Sphaerisporangium; species Sphaerisporangium aureirubrum. The sequence goes on along the minus strand of NZ_JBHSRF010000043.1, from coordinate 8,145 downwards.
CGCGAGATGCTGCGGTTCGTCAACGACCGCTCCCGCATGATCTCCACGCTCATCCAGCCGGTGCTGTGGCTGTTCGTGATGGGCACCGGCCTGAGCACTCTGGTCTCGCAGGGGCCGTCCATGGGTGTGGACTTCCGCACCTTCATGTACCCCGGCGTGATCGCCATGACGGTGATCACGACCGCGATGTTCTCCGCCGGGTCGATCGTCTGGGACCGGGAGTTCGGCTTCCTGCGCGAGATGCTGGTCGCGCCGGTCAGCCGGTCCTCGATCGTGATCGGCAAGTGCCTCGGCGGCGGCATCGTGGCGACCGTGCAGGGTGTGATCATCCTCGCGATGGCCGGGCTCGTGCACGTCCCCTACTCCCCCGGCCTGATCCTCACGCTGCTCGGCGAGATGTTCCTGGCGTCGTTCACCATCACGGCGTTCGGCGTGAGCCTGGCGGCGCGGATGAAGAACATGCAGTCGTTCTTCGGGATCATGCAGATGGCGATCATGCCCATGATCTTCCTGAGTGGCGCGATGTTCCCCCTGGCCAACCTGCCCGGGTGGCTCGCCTTCCTGACGAAGATCAACCCGCTCACGTACGCCGTCGACCCGATGCGCCACGCGGTCTTCACCCACCTGGACGTGACGCCGCAGGCCATGCAGGCGCTCAACCCGGGCGTGCACTGGTTCGACTGGCACGTGCCCGTCGGGGTCGAGCTGATCATCATCGCGGCGATGGGGGCCGCGCTGCTCGGCGTCGCGATCGCCCAGTTCCGCCGGGACGGCTGACCCGGCCCGGACGAACCACGCATTTCCGCCGCGACGGACAGCGGCGGGCCGTCCCGGGGTGAGCCGTATCCGGCAAGCCCCGGGACGCGGCCCGCCAGGGGGCGACATAATCGGTGATGTGGCCCGCGACGCAGTCGAGACGCACTTCACCGAGTCGGTCGCCGCGCTGACGCCGGGGGAACGCCGTGATCCCGGCCTTCCCATCCGGCCCGGCACGACCTTGACCGGAGCCCGGTGCCGCGACCTGTTCGAGGTTCAGGTCGCCAGCCGGCTGCTCGACATCGCGGCCCGGTGGCTGCGCGAGCAGGGCGAGGGCTTCTACACGATCGGCTCGGCCGGTCACGAGGGCAACGCCGCGGTGGCCGCCGCGGTCCGGGCCACCGACCCCGCGCTGCTCCACTACCGCTCCGGCGCCTTCTACCTCGCCCGGTCCGCGCAGGCGGGCCGGCTGGCCGAGGAAGGGCTGCGCGACGTGCTGCTCGGGCTCGCCGCCGCGACCGAGGAGCCCATCGCGGGCGGGCGGCACAAGGTGTTCGGCCACCCCGACCTCGCGATCATCCCGCAGACCTCCACCATCGCCAGCCACCTTCCCCGCGCCGTCGGCGTCGCGTTCGCCATCGAGCGGGCCCGCAAGCTCGGCGTCCCCGGCACACCCTGGCCGGAGGGCTCGATCGTGGTGTGCGGCTTCGGCGACGCGTCGGCCAACCACGCCAGCGCCCTGACCGGCTTCAACACCGCCGCCTACTGCGCCTACCAGGGGCTGCCGCTGCCCGTGCTGTTCGTCTGCGAGGACAACGGCATCGGCATCAGCGTGCGCACCCCTCGCGGCTGGGTGGAGTCCGCCGGGCACCCCCTGATCCCCCGCTTCCGGGCCGACGGCTGCGACCTGCCCGAGGCGTACGACGTGGCGTGCCGCGCCGCGGAGCACGTCCGCACCCGCCGGGCCCCCGCCTTCCTGCACCTGCGCACCGTGCGGCTGATGGGCCACGCGGGCTCCGACGTCGAGTCGGCGTACCGCACGCCGCGCGAGATCGCCGCCGACCTGGAGCACGACCCGCTGGTGACCACCGCCCGGCTGCTCGTCGAGGCAGGGCTCGCGGTGCCCGACGAGCTGCTCGGGCGGTACGAGACGATCCGCGAGCACGTGCTCAAGCTGGCGCTGGAGTCCACCCGGCGGCCCCGGCTGCGCTCGGCCCACGAGGTCATGGAGCCGCTGGCGCCGCGCCGTCCCGCCCAGGTCGCCGCGCGGGTCACCCGCAGGGCGCCGGACCGCGCCGCGCTGTTCGGCACGCCGCCGCCCGAGCGCGAGGGCCCGCTCACGCTCTCCCAGTCGATCAACCGCACGCTGACCGACCTGCTCGGGGCCTACCCCGAGGCGATCGTGTTCGGCGAGGACGTCGCGCGCAAGGGCGGCGTGTACGGCGTCACCCGGGGCCTGCTCAAGAGGTTCGGCGCCGGCCGGGTGTTCGACACCGTGCTCGACGAGCAGGCCGTGCTGGGGCTGGCCCTCGGGTCGGGGGTGTCCGGGCTGCTGCCGATCCCCGAGATCCAGTACCTCGCCTACCTCCACAACGCCCTGGACCAGCTCCGCGGCGAGGCGGCGTCCCTGCGGTTCTTCTCCAACGGCGCCTACCGCAACCCCATGGTCGTGCGGGTCGCCTCGTACGCCTACCAGAAGGGCTTCGGCGGCCACTTCCACAACGACAACTCCGTCGCCGCGCTGCGGGACATCCCCGGGCTGGTCGTCGCCTCCCCCGCCCGGCCCGACGACGCCGCCGCGATGCTGCGCACCTGCGTCGCCGCCGCCAGGGCCGACGGCGAAGTGTGCGTGTTCCTGGAGCCGATCGCGCTGTACAACACCCGCGACCTGATGGACGACGGCGACAACGGCTGGCTCTCGCCGTACGCGCCGCCGTCCCGGTGGGCCGAGACGCACGTGCCGATCGGGCGGGGGCGGGCGTACGGCGACGGGCGGGACCTCACCATCGTGACGTTCGGCAACGGCCTGCGGATGAGCCTGCGGGCCGCGATCCGGCTGACCGCCGAGGGGTACGGGTGCCGGGTGCTCGACCTGCGCTGGCTGGCGCCGCTGCCGGTGGACGACCTGCTGCGCGCGGCCGACCTCACCGGCAAGGTGCTGATCGCCGACGAGACCCGCGCCTCGGGCGGGGTGTCGGAGTCGGTGATGGCGGCGCTGGCCGACGCCGGGTTCGGCGGGCGGGTGGCCCGGGTCACGTCCAAGGACAGCTTCGTGCCGCTCGGGGACGCGGCGGCGCACGTGCTGCTGTCGGAGGCGGAGATCGAGGAGGCCGCCCGCAAGATGCTCGGCTGATCCCTCTTCAGGGGCGGCGGCCGGTGAGGGCGAGGGTGCGGGTCTGCGCGTCGGCGTCGTCCGGGACCGGCACCGGGGCGGCGAACAGCCCCGTGCCGGTCAGCTCGCCCGCCATCGGGGCCAGGTGGTCGTAGGCCGCCGCCATCAGCCGGGGGTCGACGCGCTCGTCCACCCCGAGGGCCCTGGCCAGGTCCCAGGCGTGCACCGCGAGGTCGGCCGTCATCTCCCTGCAGTAGGTCCGGCACGGCACCGTCCCGTAGGACAGGCGCACCTCGCGCTCCAGCACCCCCGGCGCGGCGAACGCCGCCTGCGCGTCGGCCGCGGCGCGGTTCCAGGCGTCCACCGGGTCGTCGCCGAGGTGGTCGCCGTCGAACCGGCCGCCGACCTCGTCCACGGTCGCGCCGCCGAGCAGCGGGGGCACCCACAGCTGCTCCACGACCAGGTGGTTGACCAGGTCCCGGACGGTCCAGTCCTCGCACGGCGTCGGGGCGTCCCACTGGTCCTCGCGGACCATGCCGACGCGCAGGCCGAACTCGTCCATCCCGACGGCGTGCAGTTCCAGATCACGGTCTTCCATACCGGCGGACCTACCCCGAACCGCGGCTCGTGATCACAGCCAGTCGCGGCGCTTGAAGACCAGGTAGAGGGTCAGGCAGACGGCGCCCATCAGGGCCACCGCGAAGGGGTAGCCGAAGACCCAGCCGAGCTCCGGCATGTGGGTGAAGTTCATGCCGTAGATGGTGCCGACCAGGGTGGGGGCGAACAGGATGGCCGCCCAGGAGGAGATCTTCTTGACCTCCTCGCTCTGCTGGTAGCTGGCCTGGGTGACGTTCCTGATCTCCTCGTTCTGCGCCTGGCTCACCAGCGTGGAGTTGACGATCAGGATGTCCTGGAGCATCTGCCGGAAGTTGTCCACCCGCTCCACGACCGTGATGGCGTGGTCGGCCACGTCGCGCAGGTAGCGCTGCAGCTCGCCGTCCGCGCCGTACTTGGTGGAGCCCGCGATCAGGCCCTCCAGCATGGCGAGCAGGGGGCGGGTGGCGCGCTGGAACTCGATCACCTCGCGGGACAGGGCGTAGATGCGCCTCGGCGCCGCCGGGTCGCCGCCGAAGACCTGCACCTCGATCTCGTCGATGTCCTTCTGCAGGCCCGCGACCACCGGGGCGTAGCCGTCGACGACCGCGTCCAGGATGGCGTACAGGACGGCCTGCGGACCCTGGCGCAGCAGGTCGGGGTCGTCCTCCATGCGGCGGCGGACCTTGGCCAGGTCGGGGGCCTCGCTGTGGCGGACGGTCAGCACGAAGTCGGCGCCGACGAAGACGTGCAGCTCGCCGAACTCCACCTTCTCCGGGGAGTCGAGGTAGCGGGCCGCCCGCAGCACCAGGAACAGGGTCTCGCCGTACCGATCGGCCTTCGGCCGCTGGTGGGCCACGATGGCGTCCTCGACCGCGAGCTCGTGCAGCCGGAACTCCTCGGCGATGTGCAGCATCTCGCTCTCGGGCGGCCGGTACAGCCCGATCCACGCCATGCTCCCCGGCCGCGCCCGCAGCGCGGCCACCGCCTCCGACAGCGAGGGCGGCGACGCGACCCGGCATCCGTCCACGTAGACAGCGTTGTCCACCACGCTGTACCGCTCCGAGACCTCCCCCTCCCGCCCCCGGGGATCCATGGACCGCTCCGGAGCCACCTCCCCGTGCTCCCCGCCCCGCCCGCTCCCCCGCACCAACCCCCGCAACCCGCGCGTCCGCCGCTCCACCACGACCCCTCCTTCCCCCAACCGGTGTCTGACCTTAGCCCCCCATTCCAAACACCCGGTGAACCGTCCCGCCCTCCCGGGAAATCGCCTGCCGTACCCGATCTCCTCCCGATCATGGGATGCTATGTCCCGCCGTACGGGGGCCCATCGACGGAGGTGACACCCTGGAGACGCTCGACGCTCTCTGGTCGCGCCTGATCACGACACAGCCCGGCCCACCTCTGTGGATCATCCTGCTGGCCGCGCTCGCCGCCCTCGGCGTCGTCCTCCACCCCACCGCGTGGCACCTGTCCCGGGGCCTCATCACCGTCGCGCACGAGGGCGGCCACGCCATCGTCGCACTGCTCACCCGGCGCAAGCTCCAGGGCATCCGCCTGCACTCCGACACCTCGGGCGTCACCCTCACCCGGGGCCGCCCCACCGGGCCGGGCATGATCTTCACCGCCGCCGCAGGGTACGTCGCCCCGTCGCTGATCGGGCTCGGCGCCGCCTGGCTCACCGCCGCGGGCTACATCACCATCTTCCTGTGGACGGTGCTGCTCCTGCTGGCGGGCATGCTCCTGATGATCCGCAACATCTACGGCGCCATCGCGCTCATCACCATCGGCGGCGCCGTCTTCACGCTCTCCATGTTCACGCCGCCCGAGGTCCAGGGCTTAGGCGCCCACGCCGCGTCTTGGTTCCTCCTGTTCGGCGGCATCCGTCCCATCCTCGAACTGCGCCGCAAACGCCGCCGGGGCCGCGCCCCCGACTCGGACGCCGACCAGCTGGCCCGCCTCACGCCGTTCCCCGCCGGCTTCTACGTCTTCCTCTTCCTCCTGGTCTCCACCGCGTGCCTCGCCGTCGGCGCCTACCTCCTGGCCCCCATCACGCTGCCCCCGCTCTCGTTCTGACGGGTCAGCCCGGGACGGCGACCGACAACGTCGAGCCGTGACGATGCTTCTGGACCCTCAGCTGGGCCGGGACGCGGGACCTGAGCTCGGCCACGTGGCTGACGATGCCGACGGCGCGGCCGCCGTCGCGGAGGTCGTCGAGGATGTCGAGCACGGCGTCCAGGGTGTCCTCGTCCAGCGTGCCGAAGCCCTCGTCGATGAACAGCGTGCCGAGCTCGACGCCGCCCGCCTCGGCGGTGACCACGTCGGCGAGGGCCAGGGCCAGCGCCAGGGACGTCATGAACGCCTCGCCGCCGGAGAGGGTGGCGGGGTCGCGGTCGGTCCCGGTCCAGCCGTCCAGGACGCGCAGCCCGAGCCCGCCACCGGCGCGTTTGCGGTCGGCGGCCGACTTCCGCTTGTCGTACAGCAGGAGGTACCGGCCGCCGGACATGTGCTCCAGGCGGTGGTTGGCGGCGTCCACGACCTGCCGGAGCCGTTCCCCGAGCACGTACGACGAGAGCCGCGTGTGCTCGGTGTTGTCCGGGGAGGTGCCGCCGGCCAGCTCGGCCAGCCGCTTGGCGAGCAGATGACGCTCCTCCGCCGGACGCCAGTCCGCCAGCGTGACGTCCAGCGTGGCGGCGAGGCCCACGAGCTGCCCGTGCCGCGCCGCCGCCTGGTCGCGGGCCGACGCCCGCGCCGCGTGCGCACGCTCCGCCTCGTCGTGCGCCGCCTCCAGCGCGCCGAGATCCGGCTCCGGTAGGCCCGCCGCCGCGACCAGCACCGGGTCGGACAACGCCTTGCCCACCGCCACCCGCTCCGCGTCCAGCGCGCGCAGCCGCTCGGTCATCTCCTCCAGCGACGCCGCGGTACGCGGCGCCGCCCGGGCGTCCGCGACGCCGGAGAACCCGGCCTCCACCGCCGCCCGATCGGCCCGTGCCCACGCCTCGTCCGCCTCACCTCTCGCCGACTCCGCCGCCCGTCCCGCCTCCGCCGCGTCCCGCAGCGACTCGACCTCGTGCCCCAGCCGCTCGATCCGCGCCGTCAGCGACGCGTCCTGCCCCCGAGCCCCGTCGAGCACCCCCGCCAGGCGCTCGGCCTCCCCCAGCAGCCCCTCCCGCCGTGCCTTCTCGCCCGCGATCTCGACCCCCACCCGCACGACCACCTCCCCGGCCTCGGCCAGCTCCCCCTCCACCCGCCCCCACTCCTCGACCAGCCCCTCTTCCTCCCCCGCCTCGGCCTCCGCCCATCCCAGAACCCTCTCCGCCTCGGCGAGCACCTCTGCCGTTCCTTCCTCCGAGGGCTCCTCCACCCCCTCCCCGCCCTGAGAGGCGTCCGACTCCGCGTCCCGCCCGAGGGGGTTCGCCGTGGAGTGCCACGGCAGGTCCCATCCGGCGGTGAGCCGGGGACGGGTGAGAGCGAGGCGGGCGGCGGCACGTGCCTGGTGGTGGGCGGTCTCCGCCTCGACGGCGCGGGCGGCGGCCTCGGCGGCGGCCTGGAGGAGGCGGAACTCCTCGGTGCGGCGACTCCACCGGGCGGTGACGCTGGGGTCCTCACCCCGGGCGGCGTCGAGGGCACGGGTGAGGCGCTCCCGCTCCTCGCGCAGCACGACCTCCGCGGCCCGCCCCTGAGCGGCCTCCAGGGCCAGCTCACGCGCGCCACCCATCGCGTCCTCAAGCTCGGCCCGCACCTGAGCGATCTCGGCCACCAGCCGGGACTCCTGCTCGGCGGACGCGCCGAGCCGGGCCAGCTCCGCCTCGGCCTCCTGGCACGCCGCCAGCGTCTCCGCGACCGTCAGCCCTCCGGCCTGCGCGGCGGCCTCCTCCAGCAGGGACGCCAGCCCCGCGACCCGCCCCTCGGCCACCTGCCGCGCCTCCTGCGCCGCCTCACCACGGGCCTGGGCCTCATGCTCGTCCTCGGCGGTAGGCCCCGCGTCCTCCAGCTCGGCGGGTGCCGGGTGCTCGGCCGAGCCACAGACCGTGCACGGCTCCCCCGGCGCCAGCGCCCGCGCCAGCTCGGCCGCCATCCCGTCCATCCGGGCCTGCCGAACCGCCTGGAACCGGTCCCGCGCCTCCTGCGCCTCATCGATGGCCGCCCGCCGCTCCTCCTCGGCCTCCGCGAGCTCCCCCTCCAACGCGTCCCGCCGCACCACATGCTCCGCCTGAAGCACCGCCGCGTCCCGCACGACCCGCGCCCCCGGCACCCGCGCCGCATCCCCCCGCACCGCCACCAACCGCTCCTCAAGCTCAGCGACCCGCGCCGGCAACGCGTCCCGCGCCCGCGCCAGCTCCCCCTCCCGCCGAGCGACCCCCGACAACCGCTCCTCCAACTCGGCCAGCGCCCCCTCCACCTCCCCCCACCGCTCCTCATCCCCCCGCCGAGCCTCCAGCCCCACCACCTCCTCCCCGGCC